>JAJTHA010000029.1 GCA_021299565.1 Candidatus Caenarcanales bacterium | reverse complement strand
CGATTAGAAGTCCACTCAACTACAGACTCTAGTGCGTTAGCGAGAATCACTGCACTAGGTAATTTCAAACTAAGAAGATCTTTGAGAACAAGACCTCCATAAATACCAAGTTCAGCAATAGAAAGTTTTTCTAGAGAGCCGGTTGCATCTGTAGCTGCTTTCGCTAACTTTTCTAATTCTTGCCTGTTATCAACTTGATTATGGAGGCCATCAATTTCTTTGGAGTGATCCAGTATAGTTAATGTGTTTGGGGACACATCTGGTCTAACTATTTGATCATTATTGAGAATTGTTCTCATTAGTCTAAGTAAATACTACTATAATTGAGAATCATTCGCAATAAAATTTTATTAAAAAAATACACCCCCAAATAGTGATACTTGGGGGTGTATTTTGGCTAGAGAAAATTAATAAAGGCAATGATTCAGTGCTGTAGTTATCTTAGATAGTTTTGATGTAGTGTCCTAAGTGGGGAAAGTTCTCTATAGTTTTTGAGCATTCCTGAGGCTTGTTCGCTAAAAACTCTTCTAGCTTGCTGACCTAAAGACTCTTGAACCATAGTAATTAAACCTCTTTGAGCATTAAGTGCTTCCCTCACTGAGGAAAAAAATACTCTCCTCATTCAAACTCCTTTGTTTATTACTAATGTTGAATATGATTATAGCACATCATAAAGAAACTATTAATAACCTAGGTTAAAATTATGCTCATTTTGGCCAGTTGTGTCAGTTTTTCCTGCGATTATTTAGCATTTGCCTAATCTATAACTATAATGTCATCGCGAGATTTGCGAAGCAAATCGTGGCGATCCAGAGCTCAAATATAAACTGGACTGCCGCGCCGCTTCGCGACTCGCAGTGACTTTAAACTTTACTTTCAAGACTTAATGCACTAAGTAGTTACAATTAATAAATATATGACGACCAACAACGAAATTTACGATTGCATTATTATAGGCGCAGGACCAGCAGGTTTATCCGCAGGATTATACGCATCAAGAGGTAATCTTAAAACACTAATTATCGAAAAAGGCATAGTCGGTGGACAACTACAAAACACCAAAGAAATCGAAAACTATCCCGGCATGGATCACATGACCGGTCCAGAGATATCAGATGCCATGGAATCTCAGACTACTAGATTTGGCTGTGACATTATCAAAAATTCTCCTGTAACAAAAGTAGAATTAAATTCTCAGCCAAAAAAAATCTTTTGCGATGACAAAATATTTTTAGCCAAAACCATAATTCTAGCTGCAGGCTCAGAACACCGTAAACTAGGCGCTCCTGGGGAAGATGAATTTAGCGGCAAAGGCGTTTCTTACTGCGCTGTTTGTGATGGTGCTTTTTTCAAAGACAGAGAATTAGTCGTTGTTGGTGGCGGATCATCAGCCGTAGAAGAAGGAAATTTTCTAACCACTTATGCCAAAAAAGTAACTCTGATTCATAGAAGAGATGAATTAAGAGCAGAAAGAATCTTGCAGGAACGCTTCAAGAAAAACCCCAAAACTGAAATCATCTGGGACACGGTCGTTGAAAAAATCAACGGTGGCATTCTTGGTGTAGATTCTGTCACTATCAAAAACCTGAAAACAGGAGAGACCAAAGATCTTGCTTGTGAAGGAGTTTTTATTTATGTCGGTCTAGATCCAAACACTCAATATCTAGATGGCTCGGTTAAGCTTGATGGCTCCGGCAAAGTGATATCCAGCGAGAGAATGGAGACAAATATGCCTGGAGTTTTTGTAGCTGGAGATATTAGAAACACTCCATTGAAACAAGCTGTTACAGCGGCTTCTGATGGTTCATTAGCTGCGACTATGGCGATTGCCTATGTCGAAGCTCTGCACGACAGCCCAGTGGCTGCTTAGTTTAAGATTTAAACGAGTTAACTTGTTTACCAAGTCGTCATCCTGAACGAAGTGAAGGATCTCATTCTTTAAGACCGAGAGAGATTCTTCGCCTACGGCTCAGAATGACGAGTTGTTCGGATCATAACGATGGGGAACTACTAGTCTCTGCTTTAATTTCTGTAAATCCAGAAAACACATCAATGCGAGCTTGCATTATCAAAGCCTCAAGTAATTTAACTGCTTGATCTATATCATCATTGACCACTATATATTCAAACATATCCATAAAACCCATTTCTTCTTGAGCTTTGGTTAAACGTTTTTGTAAAACCTCTTCGCTTTCTGTACCACGCTTGCGCAAACGCTCTTCGAGCACTTCAAATTTTGGTGGCACAAGAAAAATAGTTATTGCTTCAGGAAACTTTTGCATGATTTGCAATGCACCTTGAACTTCAATTTCAAGAAAAACATCTTTGCCTTCGGCTAAAGTCTTTTCAACAAAAGCTTTTGGGGTTCCATAATGATTGCCTACAAACTCTGCATGCTCAAGCAACTCATTATTTGTAATCATATTCTCAAACTCTTCTCGAGTTTTGAAAAAATAATTCTTTCCATCTACTTCGCCTTCACGTTTTTCTCTAGTAGTACAAGAAACAGAAAACTCGATTCCCTGAACTTGTTCAAAAAGTTTTTTAACAATAGTACCTTTACCAACCCCAGATGGGCCCGTAAAAACTATTAGATTATTTTTGTGATTTATCATTGTAATGATTAAGTTATGGAATTATTATTCCCTTCAACTATCAGATGATTACCTTCCATGCCAATAATCTTAACGCTTGTACCTAAACCAATCTCTTGGGATGATTTTGCCAACCAGGTTTCATCAAAGTCCAATAACTTAACAACTCCCATCTCAGTTTTGCTAATTGCCTTGAAAACCATAGCGTCTTTGCCTAAAAGCTTTTCTGGATAACTACCATATTTATCCGGGTGCAAATCAGCGGGTATCTTGATAATACGTTTTAATACAGGTCTAATCAAAAACAAAATCATTAATGACAAAACAAAATCGATAGTCAATAAATTAAGCAAATTCAGCGAGGTGAATTGATCCAAAGCTCCTGTGATAAAACAAGCAAGCGCAAAACAAATAAAAATAAAAGTCCCTGGGGTAAAAGCTTCTACCAAAAGTAATAAACCTGCAAAAATATAAAACCAACTTGCCATACTATTCCTTATCTTTTTTAGTTCTTATTAAAAGCTTCTCCAGCTGCAGCAAGACCACCAAGAGCACTCATAGACTCGACAGGAATAAATATTTTGTTAGCAGGTCCTTGAGCTAGCTTCTGTAAAGTATCCATATAAATCACCTGCAATATATCCTTGTTAATACCAGCAGCTTTAAGCTCCTCGATATAAATTCTGGTTGTTGCTGCCTGTGCTTCAACTTCTAGTTTGAGTTTTTGAGCATGACCCTCAGCGCGTTTAATAACAGATTGTTTATCGCCTTCAGCTTTCAAAATCGCAGATTCTCTTTCACCTTCAGCTTGTAAAATTGTCGCTCGTCTACTACGCTCAGCTTCCATTTGTAAATTCATGGCTCTTTGAATTTCGGCAGGAGGATCTATGTCTTTGAGTTCTAATCTGTTTGTTTTAACGCCCCATTTGCTTGCAGCTGAATCTATAACTTGCTGTAATTTGGTATTGATCATATCTCTTGATGTAAGCGTTTCATCAAGGGCAAGTTCTCCAACAATATTTCGCAAAGAAGTTAAAGCCAATTGTTCTATCGCAAAAAGCAAATTACTGATTTCATAAATTGCTGAATAAGGATCAACGATTTGGTAATAAACAACAGCATCAACTCTAATATTGACGTTGTCTTTAGTAATCACTGATTGAGAAGCCAATGGTAGAACCTGTTCACGAAGATCAACTACTCTATCGACTCTATCTATAAAGGGCACTATGACATGAAGTCCTGGCTTAAGAGTTTGACTATAACTTCCTAGTCTAGTGATCAAAGCACAATGACTTTGTTGAACAATAACAAAAGCCCCAAAGAAAAGCAGAAAAGCAACTACTATAAAAAATACTACTGTTAAAAGTGCAAAGCCCATGTAGTTATTCTACAAGCAAATAATGCATTATGGTTCTAACTGGCATTCCTGAAGCTCCCTTCCCAGAATAGTCCATGTCTTGATCAAACCAACAAGGACCAGCTATATCTATATGTGCCCAAGGAATAACTTTATCGCTATCTTTTTGTTTACCAACAAACTCTTGAATAAATAATGCTCCATTTTGAGCTCCAGCTTTTCCCTGAGAATTTGCATTAATCAAATCAGCAATAGTAGATTTAAGAGCTTTTTTGTATTCATCATAAAGTGGTAACTGCCACATCATCTCAGCAGTCGCTTCTGAGGATTTTTTAAGCCTTTCTATCAAATCTTGATCATTTCCCATTAAACCTGCGCAAATATTGCCTAGAGCAACCATACAAGCACCAGTCAGAGTAGCAAAATCAATAATCTCATCTGGATATTTAGTCGAAGCATAAGCAACTGCATCAGCAAGAGTCAATCTACCCTCAGCATCAGTGTTGTTGACTTCTATAGTTTTACCGTTCATTGCAGTAATTACATCACCTGGTCTATAAGCTTTAGAACTCGGCATATTTTCGGTTGCCGCAATTATTGCTGTGATTTGGATTCCTGAAGGTTGAATTTTACTTATGGCATTCATAATGCCTATGATTGCTGCGGCACCTGACATATCCTCTTTCATCATTTCCATTGATTTTGCCGGCTTCAAACTTAATCCACCACTATCAAAAGTTACCCCTTTGCCAATTAATGCGATATGTTTTTTGATTTTGCCTGTTGGTTTATAAGTAATTTCAATAAATTTAGGAGGCTGATCAGAGCCATAAGATACAGCGAGAAAAGAACCCATGCCTAATTTTTTGCATTCAGCAGCTTCTTTAACTGTAACTTTGATATTTTCTGCTTTAATTTCTTTTGCTTTGTCCGCCAAATAACTTGGTGTGACCACGCAAGCTGGCTCCCAAACCAAATCTTTAGCGATTAAAGTCGATTCGGCTATAATTTGAGCGTTTTTGAATAATTTTTTGTCTTGGCTTTTCACATCATCAACCAAAACTTTGATCTCTTGTAATTTTTTATCGGTCTTCTTGCTGTCTTGAGTTTTGTATTTATTAAATTCATAACTAAGAAGAATTGCGGTTTCAGCAAACAGCACTGGTTCTTGTGGCATATAAACCAAAAGTTTTTCTGCTTTAGAAGATTTTGCTGCCCTAACAGCAGAAGCGTATGCTTTGCGGTTAGATTTAGTATCAATTTTTTCTCCAAGACCAACTAAAATAATTTTTCTTAGGTTTTTGTAGCGACTTGCAACTTTGACTTGTTTATTGATAGTGATTACCAAAGTTGCAGCTAAAGCAAAATCGAACTCTTCCATTTGTATGGAATCTTTGATAATTCCCGCGAAGTCAGAATCAATATCTTGTATCGATTGACTGATTTTTTTTGATTTGGAATCGAACAAAACTAAAGTATCTGAAATAAATTTTGTACTTAAAAGAAATTTTTCTAAGCTAATCTTCATAAGCACATTGTAACGCATGCAAAAAAAAGCGGGCCAATGGCCCGCTATTTTTTAGTTTTAAAAGCACTTAGCTTAAAGAACTATTTTTTCTTTTTAGCTACTGCTTTTTTAGCAGCAGGCTTCTTAGCAGCTGGTTTTTTAGCTACTGCTTTTTTTACAGCAGGTTTTTTAACCGCTGGTTTTTTAGCTGTAGTTTTTTTAACTGTTGCTTTTTTCTTAGTTGCCATTTTTAATTCCTCCAGATTTGTTTTTTTTGGTGATAACTAAATTTACACTAGAGACATCATATATGAAGTTGCTATTTTGTGCAAATATATCATCCGACTTACAAAGGCCTTTGTACCCACATTATCTATCTTTGTAACATTCATCAAAAAGATTACTAACAAAAAAAATAATGAGACCGTACAAAATATATAAGAGTCTAAAAATTCGATTTGGTTCCTGAACAATTCGAAACAACCATTCCAAATTTAAATCTCGCATCCATTTTGGTGCTCGCAAAAGTCTTTCTGACCAGATATCAAAACTACCTCCGACTCCAATTAAAGTCGTAGCAGGAAACCGCGATTTATGGCGATATATCAAGCTTTCTTGCCTAGGACTGCCAAGAGCGACAAGCAATAAATCTGGTCTTGAATCTTGAATTTGATCGATAATTTTTTGCTCTTGTGAGTCTGAAAAATATCCGTGATGAGCAAAAACTATTTTTTCTGAAAATATATTTTTGAGTTTTTCAATCACCTCTTCGCTTGCTCCAAGAAGAGCGATTCTTGAAGATTGCTGAATAAATTTTTTGGCTAAATCTATTCCTGGAATTTTAGAAAGGCTTGATATTCCTAGTATTTTTGACAATAAAACTATAGAAATCCCATCCGCAACTATAAAATCCGCCTCCAAAAGTACTTTTTTGTAGAAATCATCTTTTTGACTTAGGAAAAACTGCTCAAGATTCATAGTCACTATAAAAGAAGGCTTTGCTTGTTTTAACAACTGCTCTTGGCTAATATCATCTATATAAATATTGAAAAACTTATGGCGCACCTTGAAATATACTACAATAGACTAGTCGCGAAATCATCCAAGACTCAGTTATATTCGCCATCGCTTAATTAGTGGAACCTACAATAAACAATCCAAATAAAATAGCCATACTCGGTGCAGGCAGCTGGGGCAATACCTTAGCCTATCTGCTGGGGCAGCATCACAAAATTATTTTATGGGACAAAGATCAAGGCAGAGTTAGAAGAGCCAATAAAACTAGACGCTTCAAAAAGCCCATCACTCAAAAATATCCAGACAATATTTCAATTAGTTCTAATTTAATGGACATAGTAGGGGCAGAGATCATTATCAATGCCATTCCACTTAAGGGCATGCATGAAATTTTTGGACAATTATCACTGATTAAGCTTCCTCAATCAACAATAATCGTCAATGCCTCCAAAGGCATCTCACCTCAGGATCTCAAAACACCTTCTGAAATCATTGCCGAATTTCTTCCTGAGCATCCCATCGCTGTAATATCAGGACCTAATTTAGCCAAAGAATTGATTTTGGGCAAGCCAATGGTTACCGAAGTAGCTGCCAAAAATCTTCAAATCTCCCAAAAAGTACAAGAATTACTTTTGACTCCAACTTTGAGAGTTTATACAAACGATGATGTTAAGGGCGTTGAATTATGCGCTGCACTTAAAAATGTAATAGCTATTGCTGCTGGCGCATCTGATGCACTCAAGTTAGGAGAAAGCGCTAGAGCGAGTTTGATCACTAGAGGTCTCAATGAAATCGGCAAATTTCTCAAATTCTATAACTGCCCTGATAAAACTTTATTTGGAGCAGCTGGGATTGGGGATTTAATAGCAACATGTTCTTCAAATTTGAGCAGAAATTATAGAGTAGGCTACTTTCTTGCCGAAGGTAAAAAATTAAACGATGTGATCAAAAATCTTGGGGAAGTTGCCGAAGGTGTCAACACCACAAAAGCAGTTTTTCAGATTGCCAAAGAAAATAATATTGACGTTCCGATAATGAATCAAATTTATAGAATTATCAATCAAGAAATTACAGCAGTTGAAGCTTTGCTGAATTTGATGAATAGACCTGTCAAATAAAAATTTTTTATTAAAATAAAAAACCCCCACATTGCTGCGGAGGTTTTTTTAAGTTTCTAATAATTATAAAAACTTATTTTTTAGCTTTAGCTTTTTTAGCTGATTTAGCTTTGTTTTGAGAAACTGCAGCTTTTTTAGCAGCAATTTTCTTTTTAGCCAAAACCGGTGCCTTACCAGTTTGTACAGCTTCTTTCAACTCAGATCCTGGAGAGAAAGCAGGTGCTTTCTTTGGAGGAATTTTGATTTTTTGAGTTGGGTTTTGTGGATTTACTCCAATTCTACCCTTACGGTTACGTCTTTCGAATGTACCAAAACCAACTAAAGTGATTTTGTTACCTTTTGAAAGTTCTGATGTGATTGTTGCAAGTACTGCTTTCAATACATCATCTACTTGTGTTTTTGATAGAGCTGTTGCTTCTGCTACTGCGTCTATTAGTTCTGCTTTATTCATAATTTTTATTTACTCCTTTTTAGTAAACTTTTTCCTATCAGAAGTTAGTCTAACTCTTTTATTGCTAGCTGTAAAGCTCTTGGGGACTAATTTTCTAAAATTTATTTAGTTTTCGCGTAAGCGACTATCGCATCTCCGTAATCTTTGACCTTAATGAGATCAAGTCCACAAGCAGATTTGCTACTTATCAGATCAGCCAAATCATGGTTCTTATATTCAAGTACCCAAATTCCTGACTCAGGGACTAGCTTTTGAGCCAATATTACTTCCAAGCACATAAAATACAATTCGGGACTAATTTTAAAAGGAGGGTCACAAAAGACCAAATTGTATTTTTGACCCTTCAATCTTTTGAGTACCCCAGGAAGCTCTCCCCGTAAGATACTCACCTTATCTTGTATTTTCAGGTTATTGCTATTGTCTTTTAAAAGTTTGAGGCACTTGGGATCGTAATCTATGAAAGTCACATGGGCAGCATTATTGCTCAAAAACTCAAAACCCATACTACCAGTGCCAGAGAAAAGGTCCAAAACAATCAGATCCTCAAAGCTTATCTCCTGATTTACAAAAATAGAAGTTAGGGTATTGATGATCGCTTCTCTAACTTTTGCTTGAGTAGGTCTTAGTTCTCTAGCTGAACTACTTGAAGCCAAGGTCTTACCTTTGAATTTTCCGCTTGCAAGTTTGAGTACCATAAGAAATAATATAACCTAATGGAAGCTGCAAAAATATTAATTGCTGATGATGATGAGTCTTTGAGAACTCTTCTTAAGGCAATTTTGGGCACTCAGGAAGGCTACCTTATAGAAGAAGCGATTGATGGTACTGATGCTCTAAACAAAATCTCCCTCAATAAACCTGATATTGCAATTTTGGATGTCATGATGCCTGGTCAAGGTGGTTTTGAATTATGCGAAAAATTAAAAGCTGACCCTGAGACTCAAAGCATCAAAATCTTGACTCTCGCGAATAAAGCAGAGGATAGTGATTGGGCTAAATCAGTGGGTGCTGATGCTTTTGTCTCAAAACCTTTTGATCCCATAGAACTCCTTGCTACACTTAAAGCTTTAAAAGCATGAGGCTATTAGTTATACACGGACCAAATTTAAACTTGCTCGGAACCAGAGAGCCAGAGATCTACGGCAAGGCCACTTTAGATGACATAAACAAAATGATTTCAGAACATGCCAAAAATCATGAAATTGAATTTTTCCAATCAAATATAGAAGGCGAAATAGTAAACAAAATCCAAGAAGCTTCTCAAAAAAAAGTTGATGGAATTATCATCAACCCCGCTGCTTATACTCACACAAGCGTTGCGATTAGAGATGCTATCTCAGCATCCAAAATCAAAACCGTAGAAGTACATTTATCAAATGTTTACCAACGTGAAGAGTTTAGACACAAATCACTAACAGCGCCAGTTTGCGTTGGACAAATCTGTGGTTTTGGAGCCAAAGGTTATCTTCTTGCTGTAGATGCTTTGCTATGAAGCCAAAAGATTTTTTTAAAAACGAGACATTATTATTTGATAGGCAATCAGGAGGCGAATTGCATGTTCTCAATTGCTTTCCCAATACCTATGAAGTCGGCATGGCAAGCCTTGCTTATCAAACTATTTTTAGGCTCTACGCCTCTCACCCGCAAACACACGCTTTTAGATATTTTACTAACGCACAAGAATTCTTTCCAAAAGAATTAGATCTCATTACATTTTCTATTTCTTGGGAATTGGATTTTTTTAATATCTTTGATATTTTGCAAAAACTACAAATCCCAATTCTTGCTAGTGAAAGAGATGCTAGTCATCCAGTAATTCTTGCTGGAGGTCCTGTTGTAACAGCTAACCCAGCGCCTTGGGCAAAGTATTTTGATTTAATTGCTATTGGTGATAGCGAAGCTAACACCAATCTTATTATCGAAAAATGCATTCAATTTAGACGCAATGATCTTGCCGCATATATTGATATACCTGGTATTTATGTGCCGAGCGCCAAGCAAGAATTTATTGAAAGAGCCAAAAGCTCCAATAAAGAAATGCAGGTCTCCTCTGTTATTGCTCCAGATAGTGTTTGGCAAGACACTGGCTTAGTTGAAGTAGTAAGAAGCTGTCCGGAAATGTGCCGCTTTTGTCTTGCTAGCTATCTAGCTCTACCGTTTCGTACACCTGATCTTGAAGGTGACTTGATTCCAAAAACCAAAATGCTTTTGGAGCATACCAAAAACATTGGCTTACTCGGAGCAAGTGTCACTCAGCATCCTGAATTTATAGATCTTCTTAAGTTTCTCGTTGATCAAAAAGCCAAAATTCAAGTCTCCTCTATGAGAGCATCTACTGTAACTAGAGAAATGTGTGAGCTATTAGTAAAAGGTAATAGCAAAAATATTACTATCGCTATCGAATCAGGCTCTCAAAGACTAAGAGATATTATCAACAAAAAACTACCCGAAGAATATATTTTCTCTGCCGCCAAAGCCGCTTCTGAAGCTGGTATCAAACAAATCAAACTTTATGGGATGGTCGGCTTACCTCATGAAACCGATGAGGATATTGAAGCGACTAAAGATTTATTAATGCGCCTTAAAAACAACAATAAAACCCTAAAAATAATTTGGGGTTGTAGTATTTTTACTCCAAAAGCTCAAACTCCTTTTCAGGATTATGGAGTAGATGCAAAAGCCTCTGACAAACTGAAAAATTTGATTAGAGCTTTAAAGCCGCATGGCATAGAGGTTAGAGACGAAAGTTATAGCTGGGCTGAAGTACAGGCGTTAATTAGCCGCGGTGATTCTAGCGTTGGGGAGATAATGCTTAAGGCTTATCAAATGAAAAATACTGGAGCGAATATTTACCGCAAATTAATGTCTCCTGAAGATTATAGATATTTTGTTTTTGAGAACTGGGAAGAAAAGACGGAATATCCATGGCATATGCTCTTAAGTGACGCTCAAAAAAGGGTTTTGGAGAGTCATAAACAAGATGCTTTGGCTAAGCAGCAATAGAGTTTATTGTGGCAAAGGACAATAAAGCCCAGCTCGAATCTTTGCTCTAACTGCTTGCGGGAAATGACTCAAGGCTTCTGTTCTGATTTTTGTTTTTTCTTTAGCAGAGATATCTTCTGGTAGAACTTGAGTGAAAATAGTATCAAGCCAGGTGCCGAATTGGTTTTGAATTTGTCGATCTAGCTGAGAAAATTCTTGTTCAAAATCTGGGATGATATTTGGGATATCAATGTCAGCAAGCTTTTCGTTTCTTAGAGCTAAATATGTGGGCAACAATGAATTAGGTCCTGCATTTGCTGCAACAGACTGAAAAAGAGTTCTTGTTTTTGGAGCCTCTAAACCAGGAATATTTATTTGCAGTTGTTGGCTAGTTTTATCTAAGATTGCCTGTTCAGCCTTGGGCTTCAGTTTGAGAATTTCGTCCCTGGCAAAGGCATCAAGCCAATTTAACAGTGATTGCCTTACAGGCTGGCTAAAAAATTTAATTGGATCAAATGCAACTCTATTCATGAACAAAGATAATAGAAGATATTAGATAAAATAACAAGAGGGGTGGGGTAAAATTAACTCTATGCCACAACAAAAAACCAAAATAGAAATTTACACTTGGGATCATTGCCCATTTTGTAAAAAAGCCTTAGCCCTTCTTAATAGTAAAAATCTTGAATATAAACAAATCAAACTCGATGGAGATGAAGCTGCTAGAGATTTGATGTCACAAAAAACCAAAGGCAATCGTAAATCAGTGCCGCAAATTTTTATTGATAATGTTTCTATGGGTGGCTGTGATGATCTGCATGCTCTTGCAGGCAGTGGTGAATTGGATAAATTAGTTTATTAATGCAGCACTGGCTATTGAAATCCGAACCTGATGCTTTTTCGATTGATGATCTAAAAGCCAAAAAAATCTCTATGTGGGATGGAGTAAGAAACTATCAAGCAAGAAATTTTATGAAGGACAAAATGCAAGTTGGAGATCTTGCTTTTTTCTATCACAGCAACGCCAAACCAGCACCGCATATAGCTGGCATCATTAAAATCAATTCCAAGACCTACCCTGATCCTACACAATTCGATCCCAAATCAAAATATTTTGATGAAAAAAGCACAGAAGCAAATCCTCGCTGGTGGCTTATTGATGTGAAATTCATCGAAAAATTTAAAGAACCGATTTATCTAAGTGAACTTAAAAGCAATAAAAAACTCAAAGACATGATGCTCTTGCAAAAAGGCTCCAGGCTATCAATTCAGCCTGTTTCCCTGGAAGAATGGAATGTGATATTAGACAAACTACCTAATGTTAAAAATCTGACGTGACAAGCTTCATAATGAATCGTTTCATTTAAGCTCAAATTCACTAGATAAGCCTGTTTACAATTGTATTTATTAATGAAGTTTTTTAATGATGGAGGAAGATGAGCTTGTTTGTAACTAGAGAACTTCACTTCAACTGGAATTAATTCTTTGCCAGTATCAATAACAAAATCCACTTCTGCTTTGTCAGTAGTTCTCCAGAAATGAATCTGACTAGAACTGTTTTTGATCCGCTCTTTTAGGATATCCAAAATCAAATTTTCAAAAGGAAAAGCAAATTCCTGCTCTCTAGTAAGTAAACCAAATTCATCAATGGCATAATTTCTAAGTCCAATATCATTGAAATATATTTTTGATGCTTTATTGCTTTCTTTGATTTTATTTGTGAAATAAGCACTAACATGCTGAATACAAAATGTTTTTTCTGCATAGTACAAATATTTCTTGAGTGTTTCTGCCGCAAGTCCTGTATCTGTACCCAGTTTACTGTAATTAATAGTTTGACCCATATCTGCTGCCAAGAGCCTAATTAGTTTGGTAAACGACTCGGGCTTTTCCAATGACAATAAGCCTTTAATATCCCTATCTAAATAACTATTATAAATTTCGTTGATATGAATTTGTTTCTCTTCTCTAGTTTCAGCAGTTATGACTTTTGGATAGCCACCAAAATTTAAATATTCTTCAAGCAAAATTCTACATTTTTCTTTTTCAATATTTAAAAAATCCGCAATTTTATTTTGGTATTTGTTTTTAGTTTTATAATTGACAAATTCAAAAAAACTTACTGGTCTTAATTCAATAACTCTTTTTCTGCCCATTAAAGATTCTGCTATTTTCTCTTTTAGTTCTAAGCTTCCAGATCCAGAAACAATAAATTTAAAATTTCCTTTCATGTCATAAAGACCCTTGAGAAATAAACCAGCGTTTTCTTTTCTTTGAATTTCATCTATAAAAACAAAAGCCCTATTTTTGCT
>JAJTHA010000053.1 GCA_021299565.1 Candidatus Caenarcanales bacterium | reverse complement strand
TTCCCAGAAAACCTATTTTTTGATAGCCATAATAAGCCCATCTTGAATGGTTACTAAGGTGCTTTCGAAATCCTCTGACTCAGAGACTAATTGATTTAGAGTTCTGATGTTTTCAGTTTGTAAATCAGAAAAGTTTTGGTCAACAACTTTGCCATCCCAAAGACAATTATCAATTAAAAGCAAAGCACCTGAATTGAGAAGCTTTGAAGATAATTTGAAATAATTTGGATAGTTGTTTTTGTCAGCATCAATAAAAATCATGTCAAAAGTTTTTGATTCATCAATAAATTTTTGCATCAAATCAATACCGCTCCCTTGTTTCACTTCAGCGAAATTATTTAAATTGGCTTTTATTAAATTATTTTTTATGATCTCGCATTGCTTTTCAGAAATCTCAGCACAAGTCAAAAGTCCTTGCCCAAGCTTTTCTAGAGCCCTAGCTATCCAAATACTACTATAACCAAAATAACTACCTACTTCAAGAATTGATTTTGGTCTATGGATTTGTGTGAGCAAATAAAGAAATTTACCTTGATCAGGACCAATGTTCATCATTGGACCCCCGCCTTCTTTTTGCTGATGCAAAACGTTTTGTAGTAAATGATCTTCAGCAGCAAAAAGCTTTGAAATATACTCTATAACAGGGGTTCTTGCGTCTGACATTAATGCTACTTTTTGTTATTGTTTTTTTGATTATTGAATTTTTTGAGCCCAGAGCTTAATTGTTTTTCTAGTTCTTTTTCTCTTTTGAGCGTGAGTGACCAGAGATTGGCGACTTCTTCCTCGGCAAATCTTTCTGCTTCTATCAAAAACTCTCTAACCGGCTTGACAGCAAGGCTTTCGACTGTGGTTTTGACTGTGTTTACGATATTGTGTTCGTGATCGTAAATTTCAGTAGCATCTTCTTCGTCTTTGATTGATCTTGCGTTTTCATCTGTATCATCGCTAGTGGTAGCTTTGCCCGCTTTGAGTTTAAGTAATTGAGTCATGAGTTTAACTATTTCACTAATTAAAATAGGAGATTGCTGCAGGCGAGGATTTTGTAAGGAAGCTAAGATATAAGTAAATTCTGGATTTGATCTAAGCGCGATAAAAGCTGCTTTGTTATTCACCAGCCAAGAAGCAAATTCTCTTGGACTTGATACTAGTTTGGTTAAATGCTCTATGCCTGGTGACTGGATTTGAGCCAGATTGATATTTGGTCTTCTAGTGTTGAAATTAATTCTCGCTTCATTTGCAAGAGCTAATTGTTTTTCAAAATTTTTGACAATAGGTTTTAAGGCTTGATCAACTTGTTTTTCATTTTTGCTTGGACTAGCTTCAAGTGCTGCTAGCAATGCTTGAGCTTTGGCGGGTATCTTGCCTTCATTAATATATGTGTTTAAAAACTTTTGGATATCGGAGACACTTGAGCCGGTGCTCATTAATTTACGGAGCAATTTGAAAGCAACAAGTTCAGATACGCCCATCCCGCGAGCGATTAATTTAGTCAGAGCACCTATGTCTTGACTACTTAAAGGACCAGCTGAAAATGCTTGAAAGTTATCTCTGGACAGCGAAGTGTTGTTTGTCTTTGTTTGGGCTTGATTTTGGCCAAAATGTACATTAGAAGCCGCTAGGCCACTGACATAGGGGTTATTGGTGATTTCACCTGAACTAAGCATAGGAAATGGTATTACTGATTAATTATAGCAGTTTTGATCAATATTTATTTGTAAAGCTATTGCAAAAAGCCCTAAATACGTTGTAATTTTGCTATTGTGCTTGATTTTTCAAGCATGGCAAGAAGATTTAAAGGAGAAAAAACTCAAATGAATAAAGGCGATTTAGTAACAAAGATTGCAGATGATACTGAGCTTACTCAAAAGCAAGTTGATGAAGTAATCAATTCCCTTTTAGAAGAGATCAAAAAACAAGTAGCTAAAGGTGAGAAAATCACTCTAACTGGTTTTGGAACTTTTTCTAAAAGAAGCCGTAAAGGTAGAACAGGTAGAAACCCAAGAACTGGTGAAGAGATCAAAATCCCAGCATCTTCAGTTCCTGCATTTTCTGCTGGAAAACAGTTCAAAGATTTTGTTAAGTCAAAATAGTTTGATTTAAATTATTAATTGATTAAAAGCCCTCTCACTGAGGGCTTTTTGTTTGTAGTAAGATAGATAGAGTTAACGATGAAAGATTTATTTAGAAGCGGCGGAAAAATTACTGAAATCACAATTAAAGATGAGATGAAGCAAAGTTTCATCGACTATGCCATGTCAGTAATCGTCAGCCGTGCCCTGCCTGATGTCAGGGACGGGCTCAAACCGGTACACAGAAGAATTCTTTATGCCATGCACGACATGGGCATGTACCCTGACAAACCCTTTAAGAAATGCGCTCGTATTGTTGGTGAAGTTCTTGGTAAATACCACCCGCATGGAGACACTGCTGTTTATGATTCTTTAGTGCGTATGGCGCAAGACTTTAGTACACGTTACACAACCGTTAATGGTCACGGTAACTTTGGAAGTTTAGATGATGGTCCAGCGGCTATGAGATATACTGAGGCAAAATTAGAAAAAATTTCTGTCGATGTTTTAGCTGATATCGAATCTGAAACAGTTGACTTTGTAGATAATTTTGATGGCTCTCTAAAAGAACCAAAAGTATTACCTTCTAAAATACCTCTTCTTTTGGTTAACGGAAGTACTGGTATTGCTGTTGGTATGGCAACAAATATTCCACCGCATAATTTAACAGAAGTTATGAATGGTGTTATTGCATTGATTGATAATCCGGATACAGATGTTAAAGCTCTAAACAAAATCATCAAAGCTCCTGATTTTCCTTCAGGCTGTAGCATTATTGGCACAGAAGGTATTCAAGAAGCCTATGCTACAGGTAGAGGCTCTATTAGCCAAAAAGCAAGCTATAAGATAGATGAAATTTCAAAAGGTAAAACCTCTTCTCAAACAGCCATTATCATCACAGAATTGCCTTACTTAGTGGGTGCAGAAGCTTTTATTACCAAAGTAGCAGAGTTGGTTAAAAACGAAAGAATCACCGGGATCTCTGATGCTAACGATGAATCAGGTAGAGATGGTATGCGAGTTGTTATCAAACTCAAAAAAGATGCTAATCCTCAAGTAGTATTGAACAACTTATTGAAGTTCACTCCATTACAGCAGAATTTTTCTTTCAATATGGTAGCTCTTGTTAACGGCAAACCGCGCCAGCTTGGATTATTAGATGTTCTAAAAGAGTTTGTAGAGTTTAGAGTAGAAGTTATTGCTCGCAAGGCAAAATACGATCTAGAAAAAGCAGAAGCAAGATTGCATATTGTTGAAGGTTTGTTAATTGCTATTGGTGATATCGATAAAGTCATCAAACTTATCAAAGCTTCAGAAACCACAGAAGAAGCTAGAGATGGCTTGATGACAAAATTCAAGCTTAGCGAAAAACAAGCAAGCGCTATTCTTGATATGCAGTTAAGAAGACTTACTGGATTAGAAAGTGAGAAACTAGAAAAAGAGAAAAACGAATTAGAAAAAACCATCAAAGCCTTAATCAAATTACTTGCTAGTAGAGCTTTGATGTTAGCTGAAGTTAAAAAACAATCAGAAGAAGTAATCAAGAAATATGGCGATGAACGTAAAACAAAAATCATCGCTGGCGATCAAGGCATCATGACCATGGAAGATTTGGTTGCTGATGAGAAAATGGCTGTATTTATTACTTCTCAAGGTTATGTCAAACGCATACCTTTAATATCTTTTGAAAGACAAAGACGTGCTACCAAAGGTAAGGGCGGCATCAAAACTCGCGAGGAAGATGATTTGCAGCATTTCTTTGTGACTTCTATGCACGATACTTTATTGTTCTTCACAGATAAAGGACAGGTCTATAGCACCAAGGTTTATGAATTGCCGGAAGGTTCAAGGCAAGCTAAAGGACAGTCATTGGTTAATTTTATTGGTATTAGACCGATAGATATGATCACTGCTGTGATTCCGGTCAAACAATTTGACGAGGGTACATATTTGTCGATGTTGACTAAACAAGCGACTATCAAAAAGACTTCACTTGCTGATTTTGCTTCTGTGCGTAAATCAGGAATCATTGCTATCAATTTAGAAGATGGAGATAAACTCAGCTGGGTAAGAATATCTGATGGTACTAAAACTTTTGTTTTGGGTACGCGTGATGGAATGGTCATAAGATACAATGAAGATGATGTAAGACCTATGGGCCGTACTGCAAAAGGCGTTAAGGCAATTACTCTAAGAGAGGGAGATGAGTTAGTTGGTTTTGATATTATCGATTCTGACAACGAGGAAATCAATCTATTAGTACTTACTAATGATGGTTTTGGTAAACGTGTCAAAGTCGGTGAATTTAGAGTTCAGGGTCGTGGAGGATTAGGTTTAATTGGAACCAAATTCAAAACTGCCAAAAGTAAACTTGCGACTATCAGATCTGTTGGTCAGAAAGATGAGTTTGTAATTGCTACGGCTTCTGGTGTTGTAGTAAGACAAAAAGCTTCTGAGATCCCGTATCAAAGCCGTATGGCAACTGGTGTTCGTGTTCAAAAAATCCAAGACGAAGATTCGGTTGTTTCGATTAATCCTATTATTAATCCTGATGAAGAAGAAATCGAGGGCTTAGATAATGTGGATGCTGGTGCTGATGGCGAACAATTGTCTTTAGTAGCTTCTGATACAAGTGCTCCAGACTATGACGAAGAGCCAATGGATGAGTTGGAGTAGAGATTTCGGCTGATGTCACAGCAGGAAATAGTTATAGCAATTGATGCCATGGGTGGTGACTATGCCCCCAAAGAAATTGTCCTTGGTGCGATTCAAGCAGCAAAAGAATTTAACGATATCAAAATTCTTCTTGTCGGCAAGATCGCTGAGATACAAAAAATCCTCGATAAGCAAAAAACAAATGATTTAAACATCGAACTTATCGATGCCCCAGAAGATATTTCGATGGAAGAAAAAAATCCAGCTAGAGCAGTGCGCAAAGCACAAAACTCTAGTGTGGTAATTGCAAATAAACTAGTTAAAGCAGGCAAAGCTCATGCTGTTATAGCAGCCGGGCATACAGGTGCTGCCACCGCAGCTTCTTTATTTGAAATTGGACGCATAGATGGTTTTGATAGACCTTGTATTTGTACTTTAATTCCTAACCTTCAAGATGTCATGCTTCTTATTGATGGTGGTTCAAATATTGAGGCGACAGCAGAGCATATGCATCAATCAGCGATTTTGGGAAATATTTTGGCAAAAATACTTTTTGACAAAGCCAATCCTAGAGTGGGTTTACTTAATATTGGCGAAGAAGAAGGTAAAGGTACTGAGCTCTATAAAAAGACCTACGAACTAATTAAAAATACTTCAGGAATTAATTTTGTAGGCAATGTTGAAGGTAAAACTATTATTGATGATCTTTGTGAAGTTGCTGTCTGTGATGGTTTCGTTGGAAATATGCATCTGAAAGCGCTTGAAGGTGGCTTGAAATTGTTTGCTTCAGAAATCCGTAAGCAAATCAAAATGGCAGGACCTTTGGGTATAATTGCTGGATTGCTTTTGAAAATTACCGGTGTCTTTGACAAACTTAAAGCCCGTTTTCATCCAAACTCTTATGGTGGAGCACTTCTTGGTGGTATCGATGGAGTATCGATTATTTCTCATGGTAGCTCCAACGCCGAAGCCATCAAAAACGCTTGCAAACAAGCTAGATTGCTTGTGTCAAAAGATGTGATTAATAAAGTTAAGCGAGAGCTGGTTTAAAACCTAATCCCAGCATCTTTAAGTCTAGAGAAAGCTTCTTGAATTCTCGGCACATCAGTGGTCATTGCGATTCTAAAAAATCCCTCTCCATAAGTACCAAAAGCATTTCCAGGAGAGACTACAATTCCGCATTCATCAAGAAGCTTTTCGCAAAAATCAGAAGACGAATTATAGCTTCTAGGTATAGGAGCCCAAACAAACATAGTTGCTTTAGGTGCTTCGATAGTCCAACCCAAAGATCTTAGTCCTTCAACGATAGCTTTACGGCGTGAGTCATAAACATCATCATTACGCTTTTCTATATCATTTTGTGGTATCTGTAATCCTCTGATTCCTGCTTTTTGAATGGCTTTGAAGACGCCTGAATCTACATTGGTTTTGACTTGAGCTATTGCTTTAATGGCATCTTGATTACCTAGGACCCAACCTAATCTCCAGCCGGTCATATTGTAGCTTTTAGAGAAAGAATGAAACTCCACCGCTATCTCTTCAGCACCTTTGGCATTAAAAATAGATGGTGAAGTGTAATTATCAAAATATATTTCTGAATACGCCATATCGTGCGCCAGTAAAATACCATATTTGCTACAAAAATCTACAGCTTCTTGGAAAAACTCAACAGGAGCAACTGCGCTTGTAGGATTATTCGGATAATTCAAAAACATGATTTTGGCTTTGTTTCTGATATCTACAGGGATATCATCAAAATCAGGCAGGAAGCTGTTTTGAGCGTTTAAAGGCATTTTGTGTGGGATACCACCAGCAAAAATTGTCCCTGTATTATAAACAGGATAGCCAGGATCAGGAATCAATGAATAATCACCATTATCAATAAAGGCAAGAAATATATTATGGATAGATTCTTTTGAGCCAATTGTAGAAAGGCATTCACTCACTGGATCAAATTCTTTGATACCAAATCTTTCACTGGTCCATTTGACGCAAGCTTTGCGAAAATCTACGGTGCCAGTATAAGGCGGATAATCATGAGTACTAGTATCGTCGATAGCTTCATGCATAGCGTCTACTATAGGTTGTAGCGTACCTTTATCAGGATCACCAATGCCCATATTGATCACATCTACTCCACGTGCTTTTGCTTGAGCTTTTTTTTCATCAAGTCTAGCGAATAAATAAGGAGGGATGAGAGCTAGCTTGGATGAGGTTTTGAATTTGGTTTTCATGGTGAATATTTTAGCATTGCATACAAAAAAAATATAATCGTTTCATTAATCACTAAGCCAGCCCCCATGCTATCTCCATTGTGTCCCATTAATTTGTCCTTCAAGAATTGATAGCAATAAATGCCTAAAATAATTACAATAAACCAAAAAACAAAGTCAATTTTAGCCCCTAAAAAATACGCCCCAAAAAACAAAACAATTAATAAAATAGAGCTATTAATAATTAAAGCAAAATTATCAGCAGCCTTTTTGAAAGTTACCAAGGCGCTTTCGCCTTCTTCTTGTTTGACTTGATATTTAACTGCCAAAAACATAATGAATCGAGAGATTATAGGGCAGACCACGATCATCAAAAGAAATTCGGCTTGCTTGATATCTGCTTGAGACAAACTTACAAATTGAATCAAAATAGCGATAGGAGCTGCCATTGCTCCAAAAGCTCCTACTCTACTGTCTTTGATGACCGTTAATGTTTCCTCGCGAGTCGATTTGCTAGCAGCGATTCCATCCATACAATCCATAAGACCATCAAAATGTAATCCACCACTTAATAAAATATTGCCAATAACTATTGCTAAAGCAAGCAGATAAGGATTTGTTGTCAAAAAACTCAATGAGAAATTCAAAGCTGCATAAATCAATCCAACAATAGTGAAATATCTAACTACTTTGCTAAAGTCGTTTTCGCTAGCCAGTTCTTTGGGAGCCACTGGCAAGAGAGTAAAAAAAGAAAGAGCTAGTTGTAAGGTTTTTAACAAGTTTAGAATAAGTTTCTTTGAAACATAAAACCATCAGTTTTACTTTTGTTGTATGTTTCAACTACAAATCTAATTCTATCAAGAATATTTTCGGACCTTACAAGTCTTTTGCAGATTATGTCCTGAATGCCAAGATCTAGAGTTTTTAATTTGCGCATCTGTTCTTCATTTTCTGCACATAAAATAATGGGTAACTCTTTGGTTCCTTGTAATAAATTGCTGATATTGTTGATGCCCTGACTATGATTGATATTCAGGTCGACTATAATTACATCGAACTTTTTAGAGCCTAATTTTTCAACAGACTCTTTTAGGCTGATAACTACTTCTACGTTGACTTTTGCTTTGTTGTCTTTTAGTTTATGTATCAAAGAAAGACTAGAAGTCTTTTCTTCAATTAACAATATATCCATGATGAATCCCCAGATCTTCTCGAATTATCGGCAGTATCTTAATAAACTTTAATGAAAAATGACGATTTTGTCAAAATTATTCAAAAATGAACTAATTTAGCTCCCATTCGCTGGCTTTGTCGCGATAATCTTTGACATTAATGCCAGCTTTGCTTAAAGCCTCACGAATTTTATCGCTAGTTACAAAGTCTTTGTTCTCTCTGATGGTTTTTCTTAGATCCAGAACCAAATCCATTACCTGAGCTAACGCAGCCTCAGACTTTTCGTTATTTGCAGTTGTCTCTTGATTGTTTAAATCAAATCCCAAAATTTTGAGCAAGAATATTAAAGTAGGGATGTTTTTATTATCTTTGTTCTCAAAAATTAACGCCAAAGCTTGAGCACTATTAAAATCATTATCCATGGCATTTTCAAAGGCTTGGATTAATTCTTGGTTCAAAGGTTCATCAGAAGGTGTTTCAAGAAATTTAACTAGTTTATCGAAACCTTGTTCAGCTGCTTCCAAAGCTTCGTGTCCAAAATTGATTTGTTTTTTATAGTGAGTTGAAAGGCAAAAATATCTAATAGTATTTGGTTTATAGATAGCAAGTAAATCTTTTATGGTGAAAAAATTACCTTCAGATTTTGACATTTTGCTGCCATTAACCATGACCATGCCATTATGCATCCAATATTTGGCGAGTGCTTTACCGCTTAGGCATTCGGATTGAGCACATTCGTTTTCATGATGAGGGAAAATCAAATCATCTCCGCCAGCGTGTATATCAAGAGTATCACCCAGATTTTGACTATTTAAAATCGCCTTGATCATAGTGCTACATTCCAGATGCCATCCTGGTCTGCCTATGCCCCAAGGGGAATTGAAACTTGTCTCAGGCTCTCTGGCGAAGGCTTTCCACAAAGCAAAATCCAATTGACTTTCTTTTAGCTCATTTTCGTCAACTCTTGAAATCCCTTCAGCAAGCTGCTCTAGACTTTGTCTTTTTAGTTGACCATAATTAACATGCTTATGTACTCTAAAATATACATCGCCATTTTTGGTGACATAAGCAAAATTTTTATCGATGAGCTCTTGTATAAAGGCAAACATTTCAATCAAATAGTCAGTGGCTCTTGGCTCTAAATCCGGCCAACTGATGTTTAGAGCATGCATATCTGCCCAAAACTCATAAGTAAATTCTCTAGATAATTTGTCTGGGCTGGAGTTTGCTTCTAGAGCACGTTTGACAATTTTGTCATCGATATTGGTTATATTTCTTATCCAGGTAACTTGATATTTTTTGTGCTTGAAATATCTATAGACCATGTCCCAGGTCATACAACTACGGGCATGACCAATATGTGAATGATCATAGACAGTAGGTCCGCAAGTGTAGATATTGACCCTGTTTGAATGAATAGGAATAAAATCTTCTAATTGGCGAGTTAAATTATTGAAAATTTTCATGGATAAGTAATTAGATTAGACTTTGGATTTTGAAATTACCACTAAAAATTTTGTTTTGTAAGCCAAACATTTCTTTTGCTTCTTCTTCTGATTGATGGTCAAATCCTAATAAATGCAAAAGACCATGAATAAATAAAATATGCAATTCATCTTTGAGGCTTCTGTTCGCTTCCTGAGCTTGTTTCTGGGCTTTACTGACGCATATAATTATGTCTCCCAATGAACACTCTTCTGGATCCAAAGAAGCGCCTTGCAAATCATCAAATTTTTCTAGATCCTCATTTAGATTTCCTATAGTATTGAAAGAAAGCACATCAGTTGATTCGTTAATATTACGGTAAAGATGATTTAGCTCTTTGATTTCAGTTTCATGAACAAAACTAAGAACTACTTCATGGCTTGAAAAATATGGTTTATAGGTCAAAAGGTAAGTACTTTTGGCGATTTCTTGCCAAGGAAGTACTGTTTCGAGATCAAGATCTTTATTTCCTGAGTGGTCTATGACCGGTGTATTTAAACGATTTGATATTGCTACTCTAGCCACAAGCTGTCATTCTAGCATTTTCATTTTTATGTTGGTAAAAGTGTACAGAAATTACATTTTTATGCCCTTAAAAGTGTATAATTGATACATAAATATGGGTATAAAAGTGTAGTAGTTGTTATGAAAAGAAGCATATTTGACGAATTATTAGCATGGAAAAATAAATCCAATCGCTATCCACTTATATTGCAAGGAGCAAGGCAAGTGGGGAAAACCTATGCGCTGAAAGAATTTGGTAAGCAATATTTTGAAAAATCGCATTATGTCAATTTTGAAGATGAGCTAGGTGCTCATGATATTTTCAAGGAGAATTTATCTCCATGCGAAATAATCGATAAACTATCGTTTCACTTGCAGGCGCAGATTAATATCAAGTGTGATTTGGTGATCTTCGATGAGATTCAAGCTTGTCCTCAGGCAATTACTAGTTTGAAATATTTTTCTGAAAAAATGCCAGAGCTTCATTTGGTTAGCTCCGGATCCCTATTGGGGATTTCTTTGGGTGAGTCATCTTTTCCGGTCGGCAAAGTAGATTTTTTGAATATGTATCCGATGTCTTTTGAAGAATTTTTGGAAGCAGTGGGAGAATTGCAATTAAAAAAATCTCTTGAGTCTCTAAACAAAGAAAAACAAATTCCAGATATATTTCATAAAAAACTTTGGAATAAACTCAAGGAATATTTTGTTACTGGTGGATTGCCGTCGGTGATTGAGGTTTACAGGAATTTTGAAGATAAATTTGAAGCTTTCCAAAAAGCAAGAAATGAGCAAGATCGGATCTTAGGTACATATATGGCAGATATAGCTAAGCATTCGGGCAAGCAAAATTCTATGCACATAGAAAGAGTTTTTAGATCTATCCCTCAACAATTGTCTTCTGGGCAGGATGGTAATGCGGCAAAATTCAAATTCAAAGATATTATAGTTGGTAAAAATCGCTATGCTGATTTGGTTGATCTTATTGATTGGCTTTTGGCGACTAGATTGGTTATAAAAGTGCCTTTTGTAAATAATGTAGAGCACCCCTTAACTGTTTATGTTGATGAAAATCAATTTAGACTTTTTATTTTTGATATTGGTATTTTAGGTGCTCTAAGTAATCTGGCTCCTTCCAAAATCATGGAATATGATTATGGTACTTATAAAGGATTTTTCGCAGAAAATTTTATATGCCAAGAGTTTGTTTTTGCAGACAAGCGTGCAGATAGAGTTTATACCTGGAAATCTAAAAGTGGTTCAGAGATTGAGTTCTTGCGTGATCATCATGGGGATATTCTTCCAATTGAGGTTAAGTCTGGTTTCAATACTCGTTCAAAAAGTTTGCAGTTTTTTGCAGAAAAACATGGTTCTTCTTATCGTACGCTAATGAGTGCTAATAATTTGCACATTGATTTGAAAAATCAAGTACACAGATATCCATTGTATCTGGCATCTAGATTTCCTCTAGATTTGAATATATAGAACTTTACTGAATCATCTCAATAGCAGTACCACTGATTTTGTCAGCAAGTTTATGAATTTGAGATGCTGCTTGGAAATATCTTTGAGCATCAGTCAAATTGTGCGCTTCAACTTTGATCCAGGCATTACTTTTTTCAAGAGCTTCACCAATAACACTAGTTTCAACGCCCATAGTAGGTAAACCACTTTGATCAGTTGACTTGAAATATACTCCGTCTTTGACATCTTTTAGACCATCTAAATTATTGAAGTCAACAATATTTAGTTTATAAAGTGAAACCACATGGTTACCATCTTTGCCGTAAAGAACACCATCTTCGCCTACTTTAATCTCTTCAAATCTTCCCAAGTATCTACCATTATTTCTGTCTAACGCCAAATTTATATCTTCTGCTTCACCTACGGCTTTGCCTGGAGGCTGCAAATTTTGTGCGTTATTTGTATAAGGGTTGTTGAAAGGATCAGCCCAATTTGGATTGATTTCTTTAAAGCCAACTTGTTTAGGATCTGGTCCTTGTAATCTTGTCGCAGCACCAGCTAAAGGAGTGCCTTGTACTTTATAACCTTCACCGCTAACTAGATTGCCGGCAGCATCAATATGAAAATCTCCAAGTCTTGTGTAATAATTTTCCCCGGTTTTAGGATTTTTGACTGTAAAAAGACCTCTACCGTTGATCATAACTTTGGTCCATTCACCAGTGCGTGGTTCTTGTTTGCCTTGGCTCCATAAAAAACCATTGTCTTTGATATCACCACCGCTCATATAATCAGAGAAGCGATAGCGCTTAGCTCTATTGCCGTTGTGAATATAGCCATAAATATTACCGGATATGACACTTATCATCTCAGTTGAGTTGAGTGTTGCGTTTTGCGATATGTGTTGTATTTTGTTCACTTATTTTCCCTCTCAGCGTTTTACTAGACCTGCATCAAAAGCTTGCAAAGAAGCTAGTTGTATATTTTTTTCTCTTAATTTATTGCCTAGTAAATTTTCGCTTGCTTGTAATTTAGCCATGGTATCTTTTTCGCCAACGGCTTGAACACTCACTTGTCCGTTTTTCATTCTTACAATTAAAGTCTCTATATCAACTAAACCTGGGATATCTATTCTAATAGCTTTATTAGTTGGATCTTCCATGATTTTTGGAGCCATATCTTCCCAATTAGCAAGTTGTTTTTTCCTATCATTGCCATTGTCTTGTCTTGCTTCTTGGGGAGCTACATTGCCTTCTCTTACTGCATTGGTGATTTGTTTGTGACCTTCCTGACTAGCAGCTGCTTTGACATTTTCATCTTGTTGATATTTTTCTTGACTTTGATATGCATCCTGCATTGATTCATAATTTTCTTCTGATTTAAAAGCTTCTTTGATATTTTCCTGATGGTCTTTTAGGTGATCTTTTTCTTGTTGATCGATAATTTCTTTTTGAATTGCTGCACCAAATGATGAAGTAGTTTTTATTGTTTTATGAGCTTTGGGGTTTTGGTTTTCTGCAAAAGCTTCATTTGTTATTTCTTCTTGTTCAAATGAAATTTCTTCTCTATCGTGTAATTCTTGACTCGTTTTTAAAAGCTCATTAGCAAAAGATTTTGGCGCTTTAGTTGAAGTATTTGGGCCTTTGCCAATTAAACCATTATTGTTGGCTTTAAAGCCTAACGCCGCTGGATTTAGTTTGAAATCTTTGTTTATCTGCTGCTGCACATATATGGTCTAGCAATTGAGGGTTAAGGGTGGGTTAAAAGTAATTTCTAAAACAAAAACCCCGCTATATTGCAAGCAGGGTTTAAGTTTTTTAATTACGTTTATGAATTAGCCTAGATCAAAATCAAGAGCATCAAAGTCTTGAAATTCACCATCAACAGAAAAGTTTTTATCTGTTAATGGGTCTTTGATTCCGTAATGAACCCCTTGAACCGCACCTTTAGCAAGTCCTAAGAAACCACCAGCAAAGCCACCAGCAAAAGCACCGATAGGATAGCCAAATACTTTACCGACAGTTTTTCCACCAAAAGCATCAGCTAAGCCGTTTGCAGCTTTGATACCAAGAGATGATGATCCTCTAACTGGACCTGTGAAAAAAGCACCAACAATAGTACCACCGATTACTCCAGCTGTACTTTTGAGTACTCCACCTGCAGTAGCAGCATTTGCAGGCATGGTCGTAGCCAAGGCACCTGCGACTAATAACGTAGATATTAATTTTTTCTTCATAAGTCTAGGATACTCTCTTACTTCAAGCTTTGTCAATGACACTAGACCGATCATTTAGTTTAGAATTTTATATATGACAAGGCTTTATATTCTTTTGATTTTTGGATTTCTTTTGATAAATCCCTCGCTTGCAGATGGACTGAGTGGTCATTCAATAAAAAATCTTAGTGTAACAAGCGACCCTTCCAATTTAAGCTCAGGAGATCAAGCGAAACTGAATATTTCTTTTAGGCTCAGATCTACAACTGGCGTAGATGTTAATCGCATAAAAGTTTTTGCTGATACTACTAGTATTACTCCAGCGACTTCCAATATTACGTTAACTAGTGTTTCAAGCGATGCCAATTCTCAGACATATGACGTAAAAATTCTAATAGACAATCTTTCAATTGGTGATAAGGATATTAATCTCAAAATCGAATATTGGCTAACTCGCTCTAATGGTAATCCTCCAATGGCTTCTGAAAAGGTTTTGTTGGATGTGCAGAGCTCAAGCGGCAACAATAATAATGGCTCAGGCTCTAATAACGGCTCAGGAAATAGTAATGGAGGCACAAGCAATGGATCTGTGACCTTGATAAACAAGATTATCGATATCAGCGTAGAAGTTTTCAATGGTTCAACTACAGAGTCTTTTGTTTCTACTAGTCCTAGAAAGCTTTTGCTGACAGCGAAACACGATCTTAATGTTATCGATTATATTACTAAGAACAATTTTAATGCAGCGACTGATATTATACTTTCGAATCTAAAAATAAAAGCAACAAACTTTTTTTCAGGCGATAAAAAACAATTAGATTATGATTTTTCTGTATATCAAGATTCAGTTTTGGATAGCTCTAACCCAAAATATTTGATCACTAAATTTATTACTGATGAGCTGGTCTTCACCGACGCTGAACAAATCAAGTTTTCAATTGATCTGAATGATTTTATTGAGAAAACCCAACTAAAAATTAATGGCAGCTATTTAGCTTCTGATGCCTATACTTATACATTTAAAGCACTAACGGCAAATCTAAATACGCTTGCTATAAGCGATTCAAATATCGAATTTAATTCAACAGGGCTTACTAGAAAAAGTTTGAATCTAGCAAGTGAAACGGTGAATTTCACCAGTAATATAAAAGCGGCTGATTCTTTATTCAATGGAGAAGTTCTGGAAATCAAGTATCAAGGCAAATTCAACCGTAAAACCAGAAAAGCACTTTTGCAAGTTGGCAAGAAAAAATTCACTCTTAAGCCTAGTCTAGCTAGTGCGGCGAGTTTTTCATCGGCGACAAATGGCACAAATTTGACTTTGCCAATAAGTTTTACTTTGAAAGCAAATCAGAAGATGTTACAAAAAACTTTTAATGGATCAACAGCGAGTACTTTAACGGTGCCGTTTTTTATTCATGCCAAAACTGCTCAGGATTTAGATTATAGATTGAGAGGTTTGTTTATCGATTCAACTAATGTTCTAATCAATTTTCCGGAGAATTAAATTCTGACTCAGCGTCTTTAAGCATTTGTGTGGTGAATTTGAGGGTCGCTTTTTCGTCGGTTTGAATTTGTTCAATGCGATTCATTTCGATTTGATATTCTTCAAGTTGTTTTTCTTTGAATTTTTCTAGAGCCTCAAGTTCTTTTTGGGCATCTAGAAGTGCTTGCTTGGCTTTTTCAAGCTCTTGCTCACGATATTTACGCTCTTCCTCGAGTTTTTGAATTTCCTCGTTTAGAAGCTTGATGATGCGAAGGTGATTTTGGGCCATTTCATAATTGTTTTTGATAAGATCCTCGTTTCTTTCTCTAAGCTCTTGGCGTGATTCAGTGAGTTTTTGTATGACTCGTTCGAGGTTTTTTTGGGCAACGCCTACGTTTTTGCGAGCCTCATCAACTGCTTCTCGACGAAGTGTCAATACTTTTTCTAGTCTAAAAACAAAGGGCACTAAGCCTAATTATTCCACATGAACCTTAAAATTATATTTAATGCCAGTATTAAAGCCCTGTTACCAACTAGTAAATTGCTAGAATACAAGTCTTGCAATAAGGAAAAAAGAATGTCAACAACTGTAGAAAATGAAGTTAAAGCAGAAATGAGCCAAGAAGAAAATCAAGCGAGAGCTGATGAGGCCAAAAAATTACTTAGAGATTTAGTAGAAGCAGGAGTGCACCTCGGCCATCCTACTAAAGAATGGAATCCAAGAATGCAGGATTATATTTTTGCAAGTAAAGATGGTATCCATGTAATTAACCTTGGCAAAACTGTTACCAACTTGATGTTGTCTGCAGAGTTTTTGAAAAAGCAAGCAAGACTAAATAGAAATATTTTGTTCGTTGGTACTTCTAAGCATTCATCAAGCGTTGTTAAAGAACAAGCGGATAGAGCAAATCTTTTTTATATCAACCAAAGATGGCTTGGTGGTTTGATCACAAATTTTGACACCATTAGAGCTAGACTCAACAAATTGAGAGAGTTTGAGAACACTAAGGAAACTGGTGGTTACAAAAACTACGGTAAAAAAGAAGTTGCACGTATCAATCGTCAAATTAATAAACTAAATAAATCACTAGGTGGTTTAAAGAAGATGCGTGGTAAACCAGAAGTAATAGTTGTTTTTGATCAAAAGAAAGATGCTATTGCTATTACCGAATCGAAAAAAGTTGGTTGTGCCTTAGTTGCAATCACTGATACTAATTGTGATCCAACTGGTATTGATTTCGTAATACCTGGTAATGATGATTCTATGAGATCTATTGAGCTTATTGCTAAATATCTCACTGACGCTATTCTAGCTGGACAAGCAACAGCTAAGCGCCGCTAATAAATAGACGAATAAAAGAACTAAAGGAGAAAATTATGAGTTTTACAGCACAAGACGTAGCCAAACTTAGAGAAATGACTGCTGCTGGTATGATGGATTGCAAAAAAGCACTCACTGAAACCCAGGGCAACATGGAAGAAGCAGTTAACTACTTGCGTCAAAAAGGTATTGCGACTGCCGCTAAAAAAGCTGGCAATATTGCAGCTGAAGGAGTGATTGCCGCTAAAGTTTCTGCTGACAAAAAATCAGCAGTAATCGTAGAGGTCAATGCCCAAACAGATTTCGTTGCAAAAAACGAAGACTTCAAAGCTTTTGTTGACAAAGTAACAACAATTGCAATTGAGAAAAAAACTAAGGATCTTGAAAGTTTATTGAAAGCTGATATTTCTGGTAGTTCTGTGCAAGATGCAGCAACTCAATTAACTGCAAAAATTGGTGAAAAAATTGATGTAAGAAGAGTGCAGTTCTTGGAAACAAGCGGACTTGCTGCTATTTATGTTCACCCAGTTGGATCTAAAATCGGTGTAGTTGTAACTTTAAGTGAAGCTGATGCTACTAAAGCTGCTGATCTTGCTATGCATATTGCTGCGTCTAGTCCAGCTCCTGAGTACATCAATAAAGAAGAAATTCCAGCAGAAGCGATTGCAAAAGAAAAAGAAATCGAAGCTGGCAAAGATGATCTCAAAGGTAAGCCTGCTGAGATCGTAGATAAAATTGTTACAGGAAGAGTAGATAAATTACTTGCTGCAAAAGTTCTTACTGAGCAGCCATTTATCAAAGATCCTAATCAAAAAGTTTCTCAGTATCTTGGTTCTGCCAAAGTTGAGAGTTTTGTAAGATTCAATCTAGGAGAGGGAATCGAGAAGAAGCAATCAAATTTTGCAGATGAAGTTGCTGCGATGATGACCGCTTAAATCACTTAGTGATTTAATTCTTGTGCCGTTGTGGCGGAATTGGCAGACGCGATAGACTCAAAATCTGTTTCCCTCTGCGGGAGTGTCGGTTCGACCCCGACCGACGGCACCATTTTTATATAGTGAAGCTTTTAGCATTATCTCGTTCTGAGACCAGGCGAGTAACTACTCAGCCCCCCGGAGTCGTCATCCTGAGGAGCCCCGAAGGGGCGACGTGAGGATCCACGTACCTAGATTTCAAAAAGCCAATTTGTGTCCAAGAATAAGAGACTTACAAGCATAAAGTATTGAAATCCCTTGTTTTTTAGCAGTTTCAATTGTTGAAAGTAT
>JAJTHA010000197.1 GCA_021299565.1 Candidatus Caenarcanales bacterium | reverse complement strand
CATAGTTATTTTTGAATAACATCGCTAGCAAAAAACAAGTAATAAACAATGGTGAATAATTGTAAATCCCTAATTGATGTAGATTTGGACTATAAGCAATTAATGGCACCTGTACTAATGCAGCAAATATCAATGCACTAAAACAAAAAAGTATTTTGACAATAGCAATCACTGTTAATTAGACCTCTTTAGTATAGATTTAGTTTCATGAATAATATCAGAGACCGCCAACCCATAATGATCCAAAAGTTTATAAGCATCGCCTGATTGTCCGAAAATATCTTTAACGCCCATTCTTTTGAAATCAGCTCCTACGCCAGATTCCATCAAGCATGCGGCGACGGCTTCACCCAAACCACCAATAATATTATGCTCTTCCATGGTGATTACTTTAGAAGTTTTTCTAGCACTTTCACAAATGGTTTTCGAATCAAGAGGCTTAATAGAAGCAGAGTTGATGACTTCGACATCAATGCCTTCTAAAGCTAAAGCTTGAGCGGCTTCAAGTGCTCTTGAAACCATCATTCCGCAAGCGATAAGAGTCACTTGTGATCCTGCTTTGAGAATACTGGCTTTGCCTATTTCAAATCTATAACTATCATCATAAACTACAGGACATTTTGCTCTACCTAACCTAAGATAAGTTGGCGCATCATGATCTGCCAAAAGCATTGTCGCTTGATAAGCTTCTGTAGCGTCAGCTGGAACTATAACTGTCATAGTCGGAATAGCACGCATGATTGCGATATCTTCGATGATTTGATGACTCGCTCCATCTTCTCCTACGGTAAGACCCGCATGAGTAGCGCAAATTTTGACAGCCAAATGATTATGAGCGATTGAGTTGCGAACAAATTCCCAAGCTCTACCTGCTGCGAACATAGCAAAACTACTTGCGTATGGAATTTTGCCGGCACGGGCAAGACCAGCAGCTACTCCCATCATATTGTTTTCAGCAATGCCCATATTAAAAAATCTATCTGGAAATTTAGCGGCAAAAAGTTTGGTCTGGGTGCTACTAGAAAGATCAGCATCCAATACTACAACATTGGTATTTTGATCGCCCAAATCAACCAAAGCCTTTCCGTAAGCCTCTCTTGTGGCAAGTTTATCCCCGATAGTCCAAGCGTTAGCGGCTTTTAATTCGATTCCCATAACTTATACCAAAGCCTCCAATTCTTTAACTGCCTTAGCGAGGTCTTCATCATTTGGAGCAACTCCATGCCATTTGACTTGATCAGCCATAAAGCTTACGCCACTGCCTTTGATAGTGTTTGCGATAATCACAGTCGGTTTGTTTTTTGTCGTATAAGCTTGCTCTAGGCTGCTATTGAGAGCAGCAATATCATGACCATCACATTCTATTACTTCCCAGTTAAAAGCTTTGAATTTGTCAGAGAGAGGATCTAAACCCATAGTTTTTTCAGTATAGCCATCGAGCTGAATACGATTACGATCAACAAATGCAATTAAATTAGAAGCTTGATAATGAGCTGCTGCCATTATCGCTTCCCAGCTTGACCCTTCTTGTAATTCTCCATCACTCAAAATAGCGAAGATTTTTTTGGGACTTGAGTCCAATCTTGCTGCAAGTGCCATGCCTAGTGCGTTTGACAAGCCATGACCAAGTGAGCCTGTGGAAATTTCTACGCCAGCAACTTTCATTCGATCAATATGTCCCTGAAACGATGAACCGAGTGATCTAAAACTTAAAGTATCTTCAATCTTGAAAAAACCTGCAAGCCCCAAAGCTGAATAAACAGCTGGTGATGAGTGCCCCTTGCTCACAATCAAAATATCTCTATCTGCCCATTCCGGATTTTTAGGGTCATATTTCATATGTCCTCCAAAATATAAAACAGATAAAATATCTGCTATCGATAATGATCCTCCTGGATGCCCAGATTTGGCTCTATGAATCATTTTGAGAGAGTTAATGCGAATCTGGTTTGCTTTATGTTTGATTTCGTGTGTGTTCATTGTATTAATAAAAATTATTTACAGCGTTTTTTTAATTCGTCATAGTTAGTTGATGAAGATTTAGACTTCTTGAGTCTTTTTGAAAATAATAATTTACCGCTTTCATCTACTTCTACGAAGCCTTGCTCCATGCCAACTAATGAAGTTAAGCCCAAACGACTAGGCTTAAAAAAGAAAAACACATATTGCTTGTCTTTTGCAATCAACTTATTTGTGAATGGGGTGCTTGAATTAGCTAATTCTTTTAGCACCAAAGTCTTTGATTTCGAATCTAAGCCCTTAATTCCTTCGCTAACTTCAAACTTTAGTTTTCTAACTAATAGTCCTTTTTTATTTTCCTTAACTTCAAAATCAACAAATTTACCTTTGAAAATTATGCCTGCATCTTTATATAAATCTTTTTCATCTAGCGTTCTAGTTAGAGTACAAAAATTGGCACCTGTAGCTTTTTGAGAAGCTGTTACGGGCAAAATTAAAATCAAACTAAGGAATAATAATGCTTTGAGCATAGAAAGAATTCTAGCATTAATTGATGTATTCCTCTAATCTGCCGCTCTCCATGACGTAAGCTTTGAGCTTCCTGAGTGCTTTTGCTTCAAGCTTTCTTAATTTATCTTTAGGCATTTTTAGTATTTCAGCGAGTTCATCAAAGGTATATATTTTTTGATTTTCATTTTCTATAAGACCATAACGCAAAATTAAAACCGCCTGTTCATCTTTGGACAATTCGGTGATGATGTTTTTAAGCTCCTGTCTTAAAAGCTTAGCTGTAGCATAAGCATCCGGGGAATCATAAGTAGATGTTGTTTCAATGAAATCGGCGATGGTAGTACTATTGTCATCGTCTCCACTAACTTTAGTTGCTATGGAAACAGTTTTCATCTGAAGATTTTGTATCTCAAACAATCTCTCTTTTGAAATGTCCATCGCCATCATAATCTCTTCCTCGCTTGGACTGCGTCCAAGTGAATGAGTCATCTCTGCAATAATTTTTCTTAGTTTACTTGCTTGCTCAATCATATGAACAGGAATTCTAATTGTTCTAGATTTATCGGCGATAGAGCGGCTTATAGATTGCCTTATCCACCAAGTAGCAAAAGTTGAAAATTTATATCCTCTACTAGCATCAAACTTGTCAGCAGCTTTCATCAAGCCTAAATTACCTTCCTGAATCAAATCCAGCAATTGAATATTATTCGAAGCATAACGCTTGGCGATGCTGACTACAAGTCGTAAATTTGATTGAACCAATTGACGCTTTGCTTTTTCGCCATCGACTCCACCCTTGCGAATTGAGCGGGTTACTATAATTTCTTGTTCATTGTTTAGAGTTGGAATTTTACCAATTTCTCTTAAATACAAAAAGACGCTATCGTCACTAACAGGTTTATTTTCAGACTTCTTAGCTTTGGATTTTTTCTTCTCAGCTTTTTCTTCAGCGTCTTCCCTAGAAAGGTACAGAAAGATGAACAAAATTCTGTTATTTTAAACCAGTATTGTGGATCCGGATCCGCATCCGGATACCCTCCGGATCCGCATGGATCCGCATCAAACAAAAATCTGAATCCGGATCCGCAT
>JAJTHA010000083.1 GCA_021299565.1 Candidatus Caenarcanales bacterium | reverse complement strand
TTATAGAGAAGAGAAACCGGACGAGGGTCAGATAATAATAGGCAATATCGATGTAAGCTCTCTTTCTCACACAAAAATCCCATATTTAAGAAGAAGAATGGGAATTATTTTTCAGGACTTTAAATTATTGCCTCACAAAACAGCTTTTGAAAATGTAGCTTATGCTCTCAGAGGCTTAGGCGCTGAAGAATACGAAATCCAAAAACGTGTTTCTGGAGCACTCAAGCTAGTTGGACTTATCGACAGAGCTTTTAATTTGCCTAGTGAATTATCAGGCGGTGAACAACAAAGAGTTGGCATAGCAAGAGCTATAGTTCAAGGACCTCCTCTGGTAATCGCCGATGAGCCTACTGGTAATCTTGATCCTGCGACAAGTTTTGAAATATTTAGACTACTGGAAAAAATCGCCGAAAGAGGTACAACAATTTTGGTTAGCACTCACAATCAACAAATTGTGCAGGAGTTTGGAAAAAGAGTAATCACTCTTGATAAAGGAAGGGTAATTGCTGACACCGGTTCAGTAAATGTACCCGGCTTTAGTAGGTAAAAAAAATGAGAGAATTAAGAATAGTATGGAGAACCATTCAAGAGGCTTTTAGTAGCATCAAAGCATCTGGCATCTCTAACTTCACGGTTATTAGTATTTTAGGTGTTGCGCTTGCCTTATTTGGTGGAGTTTTACAACTCAATTCATCACTTAAACAAATTTCTCAAAACTTAGATTCACAACTGGAATTCTCAGTCTATTTATTGGACTCTGCTGATCCTAAAGCAATAGCAAGAGAAATCAGTGAACTCAAACAAGTAGAAAAAGTTGAAATCATCTCTAAAGACATTGCTTGGGAAAGATTCAAAAAAAGATTTAATTTTGATGATCTGTCTGGAAACCCTTTGCCTAATACTCTTCATATCAATATCAAAAGACCTCAGGATCTTGATAGCGCAGTGACTGAAGTCAAAAAACTTTCAGGCATAGAACAAATTAGTTATGCGCCGGATTTATTTGATAGGCTCGAAAGAATCAGATCAATTTTGTTTTCATTTGGCGTTCTTATCACTTTTATACTTGCAGCGGGGACTATTAGTATAGTTGCCAATACAATTCAATTGGTGATCAAAAGTAAATCACTAGAGATAGAAATTCTTAGACTAGTTGGAGTTGATGATTGGTTTATAAGAGGACCTTTTATTTTCCATGGCATTTTTTATGGAATTATGTCGGCGCTTTTTGCTATTGTATTTTTGCTTTTGTTTCAGAAATTTATTTGGAATAGTTTTCAGTCTTCATTCAAAACCTTTTTGCCTCTGACATTTAATTTTGATGTTGGTTCTGACTTGACTGTTATTTTTGTCATCATTACACTGACCGGTATACTTGTTTGTGGTTTAAGTAGTTATTTCACTACTGAAAAATACATCAAAATCTAGGTCAAATGACCTAGAACAGTACTCAAAGCAAGCCAAACAAATGGTTCTAAGGCAATTTAGCCAGTGGCTTAAATATATTATGAAAGCTGTAATTTTAGCCGGGGGGCTAGGTACTCGTATCACAGAAGAGACTGTAGTCAGGCCAAAACCAATGATTGAAATTGGAGGCAAACCAATACTATGGCATATCATGAAAATTTATTCCCAATATGGAATCAATGATTTTATTGTCTGCGCTGGTTATAAAGGCTATATGATCAAAGAATTTTTTGCCAACTATTTTTTACATAAATCAAATGTTACTTTTGATCTTGCGAATAATTCAATGCAAATCCATGACACAGAAGCGGAGCCTTGGAAAATTACTGTGATTGATACTGGCGAAAATACCATGACCGGTGGCAGATTAAAAAGAGCTGCTGCTTTTTTAAACCCTAATGAAGACTTTTGTATGACCTATGGTGATGGTGTTTCGGATATAAATATCCAGAAACTAATTGAATTTCATAGATCTCACGGTAAACAAGCAACTGTGACTGCTGTTGCACCGGCAGGAAGATTTGGAGCGCTTGAACTATCAAGCGAGTCACAAGTCAAAAGCTTTCAAGAAAAACCGCCTGGAGATGGGGGCTTAATCAATGCTGGATTTTTTGTTTTAAAACCAGAGGTAATACAACATATTGTTGATGATGAATGTATTTGGGAAAAAAAGCCTCTAGAAAAACTTGCTCTCAATCAAGAATTATTTGCATATAAGCATGATGGCTTCTGGCAACCAATGGATACCTTGAGAGACAAAATCAAATTAGAAGAATTGTGTCAAAGTGGCAAACCACCATGGTTAATTACAAGAAAAAAAGCAAAATTTATAGGACCAGTTCCATATGTACCTAAACAAATTTAAAAACAAAAAAATTTTAATAACTGGTCATACTGGCTTCAAAGGCTCATGGTTAGCTCTTTGGTTGCAAAAGCTTGGAGCCGAAGTTGTGGGCTATGCTTTGGAGCCTGAAACAAAACCAAATTTATTTGAAGTTTTAAATTTAGAGACCAAAGTCACAAATTATTTTGGGGACATTAGGGATTTTGAAAAACTAGAAACGGTTATTCAAAAAGAAAAACCAGAAATAATTTTTCATCTAGCGGCGCAAGCTCTGGTCAGAGAATCTTATAAAAATCCTAGAAAAACTTTTGAAGTCAACACCATGGGCACTGTTAACTTGCTTGAGGCTTGTAGGAATTGTGATTCTGTGAAAACCATTATCAATGTAACTACTGATAAATGTTATGAAAACAAAGAGTGGGTTTACGGTTATAGAGAAAGCGATGCTCTTGGTGGTTATGATCCTTATAGTGCTTCAAAAGCAAATAGTGAGATTATTACAGCTTCGTATCGTAATTCATTTTTTAATCCACAAGACTATGGAAATAAACACCATGTGGCTCTTGCTTCTGCTAGAGCAGGAAACGTAATTGGTGGCGGTGATTGGTCTGAAGATAGACTTGTGCCTGATTGCATTAAATCATTAAGTCAAAAGCAAAGTATTCTCATTAGAAACCCTCTTGCAACTAGACCTTGGCAACACGTGCTTGAACCACTGAGAGGATATTTATGGCTTGCCGCAAAGATGATGGATGATCCTATATCTTATTCACAGGCATGGAATTTTGGTCCTAATGATGATGGTCAAATTAATGTTGAAATTTTGGTACAAAAAATAATCAAAAATTGGGGCGCGGGTGATTATCAAATCGATAAAAGCATACAACCGCATGAAGCGCATTTACTTAAACTTGATTTATCCAAATCAAAAGCACTTTTGAAATACCAACCTTGTTTAGATATCAATCAGTGCATTGCTTTGACTGTTGATTGGTACAAACATTATTACGACAATTGCGATATGCAGAGAATTTGTTTAGAGCAAATCAAGAAAATTTCGAGTTATGATAATATTTCTGCGATCGCGTCATCCTGAGGGAGCGAAGCGACCGTAAGGATCCAATTCTGTTAAATCGC
>JAJTHA010000077.1 GCA_021299565.1 Candidatus Caenarcanales bacterium | reverse complement strand
TATGCAGTCGACGTCTACTCTGTTCCAAGAATCTACGAACAAAGGTACAAGGTTGCTTCAGGATCTTGCAATGAAGCTTAAGTTTGCCCAAACATATTTATCAGCCATGACTTTTAAAAACCTAAGTGAGCAAGCTTTATTGAATGAAGCTGATAAATTGTTCAAGACATCTGCATCTACTCAAGAGCATCAAGAAATTATTCAACGAGCTAAAATATTTGGCCTTTTCAAATCTATGCTAGATCAGCTTGAGACTTTTTTTGATGATTTCGTAAGACCTAGTATTGATAAAAATACTCAGGATCTGGTTGATTCTTTGCAGGAAGTTACTTTTTCTTTGAGAAGTTTTTATACTGAACAAATTCAAAAAATCAAAGCTATCCTTTCAAAACCCTCAGATTCCTAGAAAGCGTCTCAAACAAAGCCATTGCCGCTATGACAAATGCAAAGATCTAATCGTTAGACTTATATAGTAAAATGATTACTATATATGACAATGACCAAAATCAATATCCCAATTCTAGACCTCAAAGCCCAGTACCAAAGCATCGCCACAGAGGTTGAAGCAGCAGTAATTCAAGTCCTGAGATCTACTCATTATGTTCTTGGACCTAATTTAAAAGCTTTCGAAGAAGAATCAGCAAAGTTTTTGAACAGCAAATATGCAATTGGTTGCGCTAACGGCTCAGATGCCTTGTATTTAGCATTATTGGCTCTTGATGTTAAGCCCGGTGATGAAGTTATTACAACACCTTTTACTTATGTGGCAACAGCAGAAGCGATTACACAAATCGGAGCTAGACCGGTTTTTGCAGATATAGATCTTGAGACTTATAATATTTGCCCAAATGCATTAGAGAGCAAAATCACCAATAAAACCAAAGCAATTATAGTTGTGCATCTTTATGGTCAAGCCTGCAAGATGAATGAAATCATGGCTATTGCACAAAAGCATAACTTAAAAGTAGTTGAAGATACCGCTCAAGCTTTTGGAACCAAATACCAAGACAAATACGCAGGTACCATTGGAGATATCGGCACCTATAGTTTTTATCCAACCAAAAACTTTTCATGCGCAGGCGATGGTGGTATGTTAACTACCAATAATGATTATTTGGCTGAAAGGCTTACGAGAATTAGGGCTCACGGCTCTTCAAAGCGCTATTACCACGATGAACTTGGGGTTAATTCACGACTAGATGAAATCCAAGCTGTAATTTTGAGAGTAAAACTCAGACATATAAATGCTTGGAATCATAGAAGAGCAATTATCGCTAATCGCTATACTCAAACTCTAAATCAAAGCAATCACAAAGATTTTGTTTTGCATCCACCAAAAGTAATCGGACAATCTAATCATATTTATCACCAATACACCATGCGTATTGAGAGCGAGAAGCCTTCTGAAACCAGAGATATGATCAAAGCCAAACTCGCTGAACAGGGCATCAATACAGAGATCTATTACCCACTTGCTCTGCATATGCAAAAACTATATTTGGATATGGGTCACAAGCCAGAAGATTTCCCTAGTGCTTATACCGCTGCTCAGTCGGTCTTGTGTCTGCCGGTTTATCCAGAATTAAAAAGTGAGCATGTAGATTATATCTGTGAAGCTTTAACTAAGCTATAAAATTTTTAAAACAGCAATTTCATTGCAGTTGTTATAGTAACGGCATTTGACGCATTCTTTATAAACTTTTTCTGGTAGTGCATCCATGGAAACTTGTTTATAACCAATTTTCTCAAAGAATTTCTCTTTATAGGTTAGAGCAAAAATATTTTTTATCCCCAAATCTTTGGCTTCTTTTTCACAATCTTCAACTAGTAATCTGCCAATGCCTTGACCCTGATGTTTAGCATCTACAGCAAGGCTTTTGACTTCTGCTAGTGTTGGCGTGAAAAGGTCTAGGTGAGCTGATCCTACAACTTTGTCGTCTATCACCATCACTCTAAAAGCCTGAGCAGAATGATAAAGTTCATCCAAAGTTTTGGGCAGCATTTCAAATTTTGCTGCAAAAAAATTAATCAGCTCATAGAGCTGATTAAAATCTTGTTCAGAACTTGGTCTTCTTATAGTCAGCACGACAACTACACAAGTTGCATGATAGCCAAAGGAGCATTGTCTCCTCTTCTGAAGCCATTCTTGATAATGCGAGTGAAACCTGAGTTACGTTCTTTATAACGATCAGCAGTTGCAGAAAATAAATCTTTTACAACATCTCTATCATAGATAAACGCAAGAGCTTGACGGCGAGCATGTAAATCACCACGTCTAGCAAGCTTGATTAGTCTTTCGATTTCTGGTGCCACCGCTTTTGCGTTAGCAACAGTAGTATCGATGCTTTTTTCACGAAGAAGATTAGTTGCAAGCGCTCTTAAAGCAGCTCTTCGCTGATCTTGTGGTCTATTCATTCTTCTTACTTTTCTACCGTGTCTCATAATTTCCTTCTTTAGTTAGATCAAACTACATTCTTGCCATATCGCCAGCTTTGCGATTGCCTTTTAGGCTATAACCCATTGACTCTAATTTATCCAAAACTTCTTCAGCTGATTTTTTACCAAAGTTCTTGATATTCATCAAATCAATATCGCTTAGTGACAATAAGTCATTAAGTGAATTGATATTTGCTCTTTTCAAGCAATTGTAAGATCTTACAGAAAGCTCTAATTCTTCAACGCTAACATTTGTTGAACTATCTTTAGCATCTTCGGCTTTAACAGTGCTTTCATCAACAGTTTTGATTACTCCAACTTTTTGACCAGTGTAAGACACTAGTGGATTCATCAATTCGATTAATTGTGCAGCTGCATTACCAACCGCTTCGCTAATAGAAACTGAACCATCTGACCATAAATCTAGAGTAAGTTTGTCATATTTTGAAGTCTCACCAGTCATGCTGATAGGCTCTACGCTATAAGAAACATTTTTGATTGGCATGAACACTGAATCAACAGGAATCACGTCTACAGCTACTTCTCTGCCATGTTCTTCACCAGACATATAACCAAAACCTTTGTCAACAATAATTTCCATGTTGAGTTTAGCTCCTGGAGAAAGGTTTGCAATCTCTAAATCTTTGTTGATAATTTCAACATCGTTAGGACATTCTATTTGAGCTGCAGTTACTACTCCTGTGTTAGTTGCTCTCAAAGTCAAGGTGCGAGATTCATCAGAGTGCATCTTTACTACAAGCATTTTCAAATTCAAAATGATTTGAAGAACATCTTCAGAAACATCATTGATAGCAGTGAATTCGTGGTTAACGCCTTCAATACGAACGTGAGTAACAGCAAAACCTTTGATTCTACCAAGAAGAATTCTTCTCAATGTATTGCCGATAGTATGACCAAAGCCTCTATAAAGAGGTTGCATAGTGACTCTACCTCTTAAGGTGCCATCTGCTTCTTTAAATTCTTCTACTCCGATTTTAAGTTCTATATTACTCATTTTTTTCTCCTGCCCCTTAAACTAATAACCTCTTGCCATGAATCCTAGACTCTTCTAGGTTTGCATGGACGACATCCATTGTGTGGAAGTGGTGTTACGTCAGCAATAGCGGTAATTTGTAAACCAGCTAATTGAAGAGCTCTTGTTGCTGTTTCTCTGCCTGCTCCTGGACCACTAACTCTAACTTCTACTTTTTGAAGACCACAACGCTCTATTGCTTTGCGAGCTGCCATTTCTGATGCGATTTGCGCAGCGAATGGTGTGCTTTTCTTTGAGCCTTTGAAACCTGCTCCACCAGCAGATCCTGCAGAAAGAGCGTTACCTGCTGTATCTGTGATAGTTACTACTGTGTTATTGAAAGTTGAACTGATGTGTGCAATTCCGTTAACTACGTTTTTTTTAGTTTTTTTCTTTGGTGCTTTTGTTGCTGTTTTTTCGCTCATAAATCCTCTTTTAATTAATTACTTTTTAACCCTTATTTGGTTGGTGCTTTTTTCTTGCCGGCAACCGCAACACGTTTTTTGCTACGTCTTGTACGAGCATTGGTTTTGGTTCTTTGTCCACGACAAGGAAGTCCTCTTCTGTGTCTAATGCCTCTGAAGCAGTTGATTTCTATTAGACGCTTCATGCTAAGTCCAACTTCTCTTCTCAAATCGCCTTCTACTGGCATAGCTTTGATCTGATCACGAATTTTGTTCAGTTGATCTTCTGTAAGCTTGTGAGCTCTTGAACTTTCATCGATTTTGCATGTAGCTAAAATCTTTTTGGATGTTGATAAGCCAATTCCAAATATATAAGTCAACGCCACGACGATACGTTTGTTTGGTAAATCTACACCTGCTATCCTTGCTGCCATATTTAAAAATTATCCTTGTCTTTGTTTGTGTTTTGGGTTGTCGCAGATCACCATAACTCGGCCATGCCTTTTGATAACCTTGCATTTGACACACATTTTTTTAACTGATGATCTGACTTTCATTGCTTTAACACTTGTAGCATGCGACAGATAAGTATTATAAAATCTTAATTATGTTTGAATTTTATTCTTGTGGAAGCGTTTCTTTAACTGCTTCTACCACTACTTGCTGAGATCGCCTTGAATCAGCTCTAAAAGTTATTCTGCCAACGTTTAAATCGTAGGGAGTAAGTTCTACTTTTACCCTATCTCCAGGAAGAATCTTTATATAATTTTTACGAATTTTACCAGAAATATTAGCGAGCACGATATGTTCATTGTCTAGTTTTACTTTGAACTTTGCTCCTTGAATGGTTTCAACGACTGTGCCGTCCATTTCTATGATTTGTTTTGCCATGTACAAAGATAATCATAGCATTTAATGTCACTTATCTTCAAACACTGCAAAGATACAAATTTCAGTATTAAATTTCGTCACCCTGAGGAGCTCCGAAGGAGCGACGTCAGGGTCCAACTCAATAGTTCAAAGAGATCTTTCCATTTGATTTTCCAATTTACATCAGAATTGGATCCTTACGTCGCTTCGCTCCTCAGGATGACGAAATTAATTTTATGATTTTCTCAAAACCTTAAACACAAGCCCATGACCTGGTTTTACGCACATCAGTAATTACTTCAATGCCGTCTTTGGTTACCAAAACCTCATGCTCAAAATGCGCAGAAGCTTTACGATCAGCAGTGGTGATGGTCCAACCATCTCTATGTTTGAT
>JAJTHA010000221.1 GCA_021299565.1 Candidatus Caenarcanales bacterium | reverse complement strand
TGTTACTAAGACAGGCATAGAGAATCTTTTGCAGAAAAACGGTATGAGAAGGATTAAAAATCTCTACAACAGGAGTAAATCCCAAAACATAAATCAAACTCAACAAAAGCTTATCAGCAATTAGTTTTGGATTGAATTTTGAAGCAACAAATGCAATTGGTATATAAAACCAAGGCACCTGACTATCGAAACACAAAATCGAAACAAAAATAGTAAAAGCTAAACTAGCAAAAACCGTCTCATAAATTGAGGTCAAGGCTGCCAAAACTACTATAGAAACAAAAACCAAATTAACCGGCAAAATCAAAACATCTCTTACAAGAGCTACTTGAGTTAATACAATCAAAAAACAAAAAAAGAAAATCTTGAAATTAACAACTAATAAAGATGTTTTTTGCATCAATCAAAAATCTACTTTATATAATCAGGTATATCTTTTTTGGCATTTAGTGGCTCAACTTTTCTGCCTGAACTGCCGCCTGGAAAAAATACCGACGCTGATTTTGTAGAAGAACCTTTGTCTTTAAACATCATATCCAAATCATCTTTAATTGCTTTTTTTTCAATTAAATTCGCTTGAGTAGTACCTTCCGCTGTCATTAAATTAGGCAAATCTATTGCAAGACCAGTTTGTTCTATTACAGCTGCTGCGTTTTGCTTATCATTATCAGCTTGCAATTGTATTTTTTCGGCTTTAGCTCTGATTTGAGCAGCTCTTAAATCTTTTTGAACAGCTTGTATCAACTGATCAATCGCCTTACGTTGCGATTTAAGTCTATTTAATTGAGCTTGAGCGTTGGCAAGCTTGTCCATTGCATAAGTATCATTGGTATTAATAGTAGCTGGTGCTGCTTTAGCGGCCAAACCCGAACAAGATATTAATGCTGTCAAACTTAAAACTAAAAGTCTTTTTCCCATGCAAAGATTATACTTCAACTATATATAAGAGGCAAGAAACGATTCAAGATCTACAAATGCTTTTCTAGAAGATATCAAAGCCAAACCTTCATGACTTAAATCCCTAATGCTCTTCTGAGAGACTAAATCAAAATCCATCTCCAAAGATTTGACCAAAGCATAATTCAAGGCAAGGGTCTCGATTTTGGCTTGATTCTCTTGATTTTGTAAAATATTTTTGATAATTTGAGCGTTTTCAAGAGCATTAGTGCCGCCCTCCAACAATGATAACGAGCTTTTAAGATCGTCATCCTGAGTGTAAACGAAGGATCTCTCTTTGCCATTCTCAATCAAGACAAGCTTATTGGTCCCAAAACTTATAGCTTCATCTAGTTTTTGTCCCTGAAAATCCCCTTGCACCAAAATAACTTTTAAATTTAGTTGTTGACAAACTTCTATCATTAACTCTAGCCATTCATTTTTAGCAACACCTATCAATTGAGCTTTAGGTTTGATGGGATTGGTTAATGGACCAATTAAAGAAAGAATAGACGCTAATTTATTCTTGCGAGCAGCTTGCTTAATTGGAGCAAGTAGATCCGCTGAAACAGGACTAGAAATAAAAGCCAGATTTTCTTGTTTCAATATTTCGATTTTTTTTTCTAGCGAAATAGCCAAATTAAGCCCCAGGGCTTCCAAGACATCAACAGAGCCAACTGTACTAGTGCTACTTCTACCACCATTTTTACAGATTTTTTGTCCACTAGATGAAGCGAGAAAAGCCGTCGCCGTAGAAATATTAAAGGTATTGAGGCCATCAGCACCTGTGCCGCAACAATCATAGACATCAAAATCCAGTTCAAGTGGCTTAATCAAGTCAATCAAAAAGTTTCGTAACGCAATAATTTCTTCAACAGTAAAATCTTGCCAGGAACTGATAAAGTCCAAAAGCTCCTTCTCAGTACAAATCCCCAAGCAGCTAAAAAGCTCTTGGGGATTTGTTTTCATCTTATTATTCAGTTTTTGACTAGGCTGCGACAAATTGATTCAAGTGAGCACGTCTTTCAGTCTCAAGTATCATGTTTGCTTTAGTTAGAGATTTAGGGAATTCTCTACCACGCATAATCAATTGCTCATCCCATGTTTCAGGTTGGAACGCTTCAATTATTGCGTCAACAGCAGTCTTAACATCAAAATCCTTACAGCTAAAAATATCAACCGTAACAAAACCTTTGTCAGGGAAAGTGTGAATAGCCAAATGACTTTCGGCGATAATAACTATTCCGCTTAAACCCCAATCTTCAGGGATAAGACCTTTGTATTCGAACACATAAGGTGGCATCACCTTTGTCATGTTCATCGTTTCGGGTAAATTATCCAGGAGGTTTGTTAACAATCTAATATCTGTTAATCTATCGAATTTGCATCCAGATGCTTCTATCATTAAATGTGGTCCGAACATTTTGCTTTCACCTCCTAATATTCAAGCTAACCAAAGTGGTTTTTCAAAGTGAAAGTAATAGTAACAGTAATATATATTTTCAGCTAGTGGTAAAAGCTAAAATTTAATAAAAATCTTTTTGCGGTTGATAAGTACTAAGCACCAAGCTCTTTAGATCTAGTTGTCGCTGCCGCAATTGCATCGCGAAGGATTTGCTCAAAGCCACTGTTTGTAAGGCTTGTAACGGCAGCATGAGTGGTTCCATTAGGGCTAGTTACTTTTGCTCTCAATTCTTCTGCTTTGCTTTCCGGATTTGCTTCAAGCAAAGCTGCTGCACCAACTATAGTTTGCCTGACTAAAACTTTGGCAGTATCTTGGTTCATGCCAAACTCAATTGCCGCCTTGATCATAGCCTCTTCCAAAAGATAGATATAAGCAGGTCCTGAACCCGAAACAGCTGTAACCAAATCCATTTCTGATTCTTCTACTTCGACAACTTTACCGATCGCCTCAAAAAGCTTTCTAGCCTCCTGCTTATTTTGGTTTGAAGATTTGGAATTGAAAGCCAGAGCAGTCACACCCTTAGCTAATTGCGCAGGAGTATTTGGCATTGCTCTTACAACAGGATTATTAGGGTAATATCCAGCAAATTTCTGAATCTTGGTCCCAGCAAGAATTGATATCAAAAGACAGGCAGGATCAAGTTTAGCCAATGACTCAAGAACTTCATTTATATTTTGGGGCTTAACTGCGAAAAGAACAATAGGCGCTGTAATTGATTGAATATCACTTGAAACTTTAAACCCTTCTTGAGCTAGCTGCTTTAAAGCAGAAGAATTCAGATCAAACAATATTATTTCAAAGGATTGATAGCAAGAAGCCTTAACAAGGCCCCTTGCTATCGCTGAGCCCATAGCTCCTGCTCCAATGATCGCAAGCTTAATCATAAATTTTGCTCCAATTCTTGCAAAAGCTTACGAATCAACTTTATGTAAGCAGGCATTCTAGAAACTATCTGTTCTGCCGTTTCTTCTTTGTAAGTATGTGAGGCTAAATTCCTGTCATTGACCATTTCAATTGCTAATTCAACTTCTTCACTTGTAACTAATCTGGTTTTTAATGCTTCCCTGAAAGTATTTTTAGGTGATATTGCAGAGTCATAAAGACCGTGTCTATCTTTCAAGTAGACATATAAAAATTTCCACAATGTTTCAACCGTATATTCAAATCTTTGAATCACACTGTCTCTTGTGATTTTCTTTAACTCAAGAATCTCAGACCAGGCAATTTTATCAAGTTCTTTGCTGTAATATTTATAGGCAATTTCAAGGGTTTTAAAGGCTTCTTTTGCATTAAGTAATTTGTAAGAAAGATTTTCTTCAGACATTGAGTAAAATTCCCTCACGATTAATTGCTTGTTGCATTGAAGCATCAATGGAAAAATAATCTAATAAATCAATTTTATAAGGGATGATTGATTCCTCTAAATCTTCTTTGATACAAGAAATCTTGTAATTAAGTTTTGCATCATTCTGACGCTTTAAAGCTAAATCAAGATCAGAAACAGAATCGTTATCCTGACGAGCTCTGGACCCAAAGAGCAAAAGTTGGTAATCATCAAAATATTTTGAAAATATTTCTAAAATTATCTCTTTATACTTTTGCTCTAACATTGTCAATTACTATGCTTTCGCTGTTTGTTTAATCTCAAGAATAGTTTTACCTGCTTTTGCTTTTTCAAAATTATCAGCAACAGCAGTCCAATTAACTAGTTTCCAAAAAGTTTCAATCCATCTTGGTCTCAAGTTTTGGTGTTCTAAATAGTAAGCATGCTCCCAGACATCAATAGTCATAAGTGGTTTACGCTTTGAGTTCATTAGACAGTTGTCTTGGTTAGCTGATTTTTCAATAAGCAATTTGTTGTTTTCTGGACACCAAGTAAGCCAAGCCCAGCCACTTCCAAATTGAGTTGTAGCTGCTGCCGCAAAGTCTTCTTTGAATTTATCGAAACTACCAAAGCTTTTGTTGATTTCTTCAGCTAAAGCTCCTGTAGGATTACCACCAGCATTAGGTCCCATAATGAACCAAAACAAAGTATGGTTGTAATGTCCACCACCATTATTGATTACTGGCTGTCTTTTTTCTGCCGGTATCTCATTAACTTTTGTCATTAATTCTTCGATTGGAAGATTAGCGAAATTCTCCAAACCTTCTAGTGCTTTGTTTAGATTGTTTACATAAGCTTGATGGTGTTTACTGTAATGAAACTCCATTGTGCTTTTCAAGTAATTTGGTTCTAGAGCCTCTAATGCCCATGGTAATTCTGGTAATGCGTGTGTCATAAAATTTGTTCTCCTATATATGATTCTAGCAAAAGCCCCACCTCGAGAGTGGGGCTTTTATCTAATTAGTCTAAGTATAAAAAATACTATCTAGACATTGCTGGTTCATTGAAAAACTCTTTCAAACCTTCATTTGTTGGTTTCATAGCTTTTGAACCTTCGTTCCAGTTTGCAGGGCAAACTTCACCATTTTTCTCAAAATACTGAAGAGCTTTTACCATTCTCAAAGCTTCATCAACATTACGTCCCAATGGTAGGTTATTGATTACTTGATGTTGAACAACACCATTTTTGTCAATCAAAAATAAACCACGATAAGCGATGCCTACGTTTTCAACTTCAACATCATATGCTTTAGTGATATTTTTGTTGAGGTCTGCAACTACAGGGTATTTAACTCCTTGAATTCCACCTTGTGCTTTTGGTGTGTTTAACCAAGCAAAATGTGAAAATTTAGAATCAACTGAAACACCAATAACTTCGGTGTTGATTGCGTTAAACTCTGCTAACTTGTCCTGGAATGCATGAAGCTCCGTAGGACAAACGAAAGTAAAATCTAGTGGATAGAAAAATAAAACAACATACTTTTTACCTTTATACTCACTTAAAGTTACTTGTTTAAATTCACTTCCATTAATTACCGCATCTGCTGTGAAATCAGGTGCTTGTTTACCAACTAATACTGCCATATTTAAAATCTCCTTTTAAGTATTAATGATAGCTTGATAAGCCAATGAATATGCTAAGATTTCGACATAGGAACTTTATCTTTAGAGAAAATTAAAGTTTAAATTTGATACAAATGGATCTCTCAGAACATAACAAAGAATTATTTAATACACATATTGGCAAGCAAGAAGCCTTATCCACTCCTCAAGCTCTAAGAGACGCTTTACCTATTGATGACCTGTCAGCAACTACTGTCGTAAAAGCAAGAAAAGAAGTGCGCGACATTATTTGGGGCAAAGACAAAAGGCTACTTGCAATAGTTGGTCCATGTTCAATACATGATATTGATCAAGCTCTTGAATATGCTCGTCTATTACAAAAACTCAGCAAAGAAGTTGAAAACGAAATCAAAATCGTAATGAGAGTATATTTTGAAAAACCTCGAACTGTACTTGGCTGGAAGGGCATGATTTATGATCCTCATCTCGATGATAGTTTTGATATTTTGACTGGTTTACAAAGAGCTAGAAAATTACTATTAGAGGTAAACAAAATGGGGCTTGCTTGCGCCACAGAAATGTTAGACCCTCTAGTACCTCAATATATTGCTGATCTTGTATCCTGGACAGCGATTGGAGCACGTACTACCGAATCGCAAACACATAGACAAATGGCATCTGGTTTATCTATGCCTGTTGGTTTCAAAAATAGCACCAATGGTGATTTTACTGTTGCAATTAATGCAGCGAAAGCAGCTCGCAAACAACAAAGCTTTTTGGGAATCAATCAAGAACAAGGACAGATTTGTATTTTTCATACTAACGGAAACCCTGATACTCACTTGATTCTACGAGGCGGCAATGACGGACCAAATTATAGCGCTGAACATGTTGCCATGGCTGAAGTTGTGCTAGAAAAAGCGGGGTTAGAAAAAGCCATTATGATTGATTGTAATCATTCTAATTCTGGCAAAGATCCTTATAAGCAACCCGAGGTGCTTGAAGATATTGTTAAACAAAAACTTGATGGCAATAAGTCTGTGATTGGTTTTATGGTAGAAAGTCATATTCATGGTGGTAGTCAAAATATACCTAGTGATTTGTCCAAACTAAAACATGGAGTGTCCATCACTGATGCTTGCATAGATTTTGAAGGAACCAAGACAATGTTTTTTGACGCTCAAAAACAACTGACCAAAGTTCTACTTAAAGCATAAATGAAAATCATACTCGCTGAACCTAGAGGTTTTTGTGCCGGTGTCAATCGGGCAATAGAAATAGTGGAGCTTGCTCTAAAAATTTATGGCACGCCTTTATACGTTAGGCATGAAATTGTCCACAATCATCATGTTGTAAATGATCTCAAAAATAAAGGAGTGGTTTTCGTAGAAACTTTAGAGGAAGTCCCTGACAACTCAGTTTTAATTTTTTCTGCTCACGGAACTAGTCCAAAAATTATAGATACAGCAAAAGAAAGAGGTTTGAAATTTGTTGATGCAGTTTGCCCACTGGTAACCAAAGTACATCTTGAAATCTCAAAAGCTCTCAAAACCAATCGCAAAGTAATTTACATAGGACACAAAGGCCATCAAGAAGTTTTAGGTGCTCTTGGTTATGCAAAAGAGAACGAAGAAATTTTTCTTGTAGAAAAAGTTGAAGACATAGAAGAGCTTGCAAAAACACTCAAGGATGATGAGATCTCTGTTACCACTCAAACTACTCTTTCTGTTGATGACACTAAAGAAATCATGGACCATCTTGCAAAAACTTTCTCAAAAATTGAATTTCCAAAATCAGATGATATTTGTTATGCAACTCAAAATAGACAAGACGCTGTCAAAGAGCTGGTTAAAATTTGTGATCATATTTTGATAATTGGAAGCAGAACCTCTTCAAACACTCTTAGATTATTAGAATTAGCAATTAAATCAGGCAAAAGCGCTGAACTAATACCCAATCCATTAGAATATAGACCTAGCGAAGATTTGAATAATAAAATTATCGGAATCAGTTCTGGTGCTTCTGCCCCAGATTTTCTGGTGCAAGATCTAATCAAACAATTAGGCTCACCACCAGTAACAACACTGGTCTTCAAAGAAGAGCATGTGGAGTTTCCATTGCCGAAAGAACTGATTAAGAACTAAATACTTCTTTTCTTTGTGTCTTTTTATCAAGAACTTTTTTGCGAAGCCTAATATTTTCTGGAGTGATTTCTACCAGCTCTTCGTCATTGATATAAACCAAAGCCTCTTCTAGAGGGATTTTACGAGGGACTTTGATTTGAGCAAGTCCATCTGCTCCAGCAGCACGCATATTGGTAAGTTGTTTTGCTTTGGTCAAATTCAACTCTATATCTTGAGGACGATTTGACTCTCCTACTATCATTCCTTTGTAGATTTTCACAGCAGGCTCAATAAAAAATATTCCTCTATCTGCAAATTGCTCTAGGGAGTAAGTTGTGGAAACTCCTTCTTCAAGATTCACCAAAACACCTGGGCGTAATTTAGTGATGTCACCAGCGTAAGGACGATAATCAAGATACGAATGATTCAACATGCCCGTACCTTTAGTCATACGCACAAACTCTGTACTAAAGCCAATTAGACCTCTGGTTGGAATAATATATTTGATAATAGTTCTTCCTAAACTACTATGCATATAAGTCATGTCGCCGCGGCGTTTGTTTAACACCTCGATACATGAACCTGCAAACTCATCATCAACATCTATAACCAAATCTTCAAAAGGTTCACATTTAACACCATCGATCATTTTACTAATGACTTGAGGTTTTGAAACTTGCAATTCATAACCTTCACGGCGCATGTTCTCAAGTAAAATCCCAAGATGCAACTCACCTCTACCAGAAACTTTAAAGCTATCTGTTCTATCAGTTTCTTCAACTCTAAGAGCAACATTGGTTTCTAGTTCTTTGTTGAGTCTTTCTCTAATTTGCCTTGAGGTTACATACTTGCCCTCCAGACCTGCAAAGGGACTATCGTTAACAGAAAAAACCATCTCTAAAGTTGGCTCATCTACTTTAATTGCCGGGAGTTGAATATTAGAACTAGAATCACAAACAGTATCTCCAATATTTCCTTCCTGAAGACCAGCCAAAATAACTATCATGCCCGCGTTAGCTTCTTGAAGTTCGATTTTTTCTAAACCTTGAAAACCATAGATACGAGCGATTTTCTTTTTGATAACTGTTGCCGTTTCTGCACAAATCAAATTAACTTGATCATTTACTTTTATCAAGCCAGCATGTATTCTACCAACTAACATACGACCTAGATACTCACTAGCATCTAGACTAGCTGCCTGAAAAACAAAAGGAGCCGATACATCACCGGTTGGAGCTGGAACTTGATCTATAACAGTATCCAAAAGAGCATTAACATTTTTGTTAGTGCTGTTCAATTGCGCTATAGCTTTTTCTAGATCCAAATCAGCAACACCATTTGAACCAGAAGCATAAATAATCGGAAATTCAATTTGGTCATCATTTGCACCAAGATCAATAAATAATTCAAGAACGTCATCAATAACTTTTGGGATATTGGCGTTTACTTTATCGACTTTATTAATTACAAGAATTGGTTTAAGTCCCTGTTCAAATGCTTTTCTCAAAACAAATCTTGTTTGAGGCATAGGACCTTCAAAAGCATCTACTAATAGTAAACAGCCTTGAACCATTCCCAAAACCCTTTCGACTTCTCCACCAAAATCCGCGTGTCCAGGAGTGTCAACTACATTAATTGTGTAGTCTTTGTATTTAACAGAAGTATTTTTACTTAGAATAGTAATTCCACGCTCTTTTTCAAGAGGGTTTGAATCCATGACACAAATGTTTTTTTCTTTATGGGCTGAAAAACATCCTGTCTGATCTAGAATCGCATCTAGTAGAGTTGTCTTACCATGATCTACGTGAGCGATAATGGCTATATTACGAATTTTGTTTGGTTCTAACACTCTATTATTATCTATGGAAATTTCAAATTTTAATAGATATTTTATTAAGTATTTATATCATTAAACTCAAAAACTAGCTGATTCTATGGACTTTTAGCTCTTTATCCACTAACTTAGCCTCTTGTCCCAAGAGAGATGAGAGTGCCTGCCAAAAGGATTTTGAATGGTTTTGATGAATAGTGTGCGCCAGTTCATGCAAAATCACATAGTCAATTAGATGCTCTGGTAATTTCATTAGATAAATAGATAAATTGATATTTTTGGCAGAAGAACAACTGCCCCAGCGAGTTTTACTAGCTCGAATACTAAGTCGCTTAAAAGGTAAATTGTGTTTTTCTGAAAGAGTTTTAAGCCTAAAGGGTAGATAAGCATGGGCTTTACGACGCAAAAGTTTTTCTTCTTCGGGATCAAAGTTTTTTACTGGAATTAGATCCTGGATTTCTTCTATCCATGCTTTTTTTTCTTCAACGAATTTTATAGCATCATCAAATTTCATGAAAAAGGGTAAAGAAACTTTGATTTGTTTTTTGGCTTTAACGCGAATTTTGATGCTCTTGGCGCCTTTATATTTTTGCAGAAAAACCTCGCCTAGTTCCAGGTCTTGAAAACTTTTTCGCTTGCTACTGATTTTATT
>JAJTHA010000075.1 GCA_021299565.1 Candidatus Caenarcanales bacterium | reverse complement strand
AACTTCTTTGAAATTGATTAGAATTAAAACTGCTAACCAAAACTGTTCCATTATTCATCGAGGTTAGATTAGGTCCGCTGAAAATGATATTTTTGACTTTTGTGACACTTGGAGAGCCGTCTAATTCTTGAACGGTAAGCGGTATAAATGTCGCCTTAATTGGCGATAAAAATATAAACAAAAGCAATAAACAATAAAAAAGATTTCTCATTCTTACTCCCAGGCAATCATATTGATGGACTGCGCAGTAATAGTTGCGGGGACTTCATTATAAGAAATCAAAACCATATTAGGATTTGACCTATCAAGAATTCTTCTTAAAGGGCTTCGGATTTTGCCACTGCACAAAATCAAAGGCGGCAAACCCTGCTCTCCCATTAGCTCCTGGGATTGTTGTAATTTTTCTATAATTACTTTTGTCTTAGCTGGCTCGAGTGCGATTTTGCCCATATGTAAAGAATTAATTATCTCTTCTTCTACCGCAGGATGAAAAGTAGTCGCATTAAGGGTTTCATTGACCAAATAATCAGAACAGATTTGTCTGCCCATGGTTTCTCTGACTCTTTCTGCCAAGAACTCAGGGTCTTTATTGATTTTGGCATAAGTAGTACAAGCTTCCATTATCGTAGGAAGATCTCTCACAGACACTTGTTCTTTTAATAAGCACTGCAAGACCGAAAGCAATTCACCAATTCCCAGAACATCTTCAGTTTCTTTAACTATACTTTCATTGATTTGTTTGACTTGATCAAGCATTCTAACCAAGTCTTGTCGTGAAAGAACTTCACCCGCATGTCGTCTAACAACTTCTGTCAAATGCGTTGCCAGAACTGAACTTGGAGTTGCAATAGTATAACCAACCATCTCTGCTCTATCTCTTTCTTTGTCATCAACCCAAGTCGCAGGCAAACCATAACTAGGTTCTTTGGTTTCTTTGCCTTTGAGTGGATCAGCTTCCATATCCACAAGTCCAGTGTTTACAGCCAAATAAGCATCAGGCTCTACAGAACCTTTAGCGATTACTGCTCCACGTAATTTGACTTGATAATCATTTGATGAAACTTGTAAATTATCATGCACTCTAATTGCCGGCACTGGCAAACCTAGATCAATCATAATTTGTCTGCGGATTTGACCAATACGATCCATCAAATCTCCACCTTTAGATTTATCAATGAGAGACACCAATCTATAACCAAGTTCAACTTCTATTTGATCTACTTTGAGAAGTTTCATCACTCCTTCTGGAGTATTGTCTTGTTCAATTGCTTTGAGTTTGTTTTCACTTTCGAGTATAGCCAATTGCTCTCTTGTTATAGGCTGTCCATCTGGTCCGGTTACAATATCATCGTTAATTACTTTTTGTTCTTTTGCATAAATTCTATAAACCCAATAGCCAAGACCTATTGAAACAACCGCAAACGGGAAAAACGCGCCTTTAATCCCCAATGCCAAAAGCAATAAAGCAACGGCAGCGGCACCAATAACTTCTTTACGTCCAAATAATTGTGAACCTATATCAGTAGCAAGATCCAGATCTGGATCAGCACGAGTCACAATGATACCGGTTGCAACTGAAATTATTAAAGCGGGAATTTGAGACGCCAGACCTTCACCAATAGTAAGTAGCGTATAAGTAGAGGCTGCTTCTCCCACTGAAAATCCAAGTTGTACTATACCAATAATAAATCCTGCAACTATATTTATGATGGCAATTACAATTGAGGCGACAGCATCACCTTTGACAAACTTGCTACCACCATCCATAGTTGAGTAGAAATCTGCTTCTCTTGCAATCATCTTACGTCTTTTTCTGGCTTCAGCTTCGTCAATGACTCCAGCGTTGAGATCCGCATCAACTGCAAGTTGTTTACCTGGCATACTATCCAAAGCAAATCTTGCTGCAACTTCTGATACTCTTCCAGCACCTTGAGTTACTACAATAAAATTCACAACAAATAAAATGATAAAGATGATGATACCCACGACAAAATTACCACCGACCACAAACTCTCCTACTGAGTGGATTACAGAGCCTGCATCTCCAGAAAGCAAAATAGATCTAGTCGCAGAAATTTCAAGAGCTAAGCGCAATAAAGTCACGAACAAAAGTACAGTAGGGAAAGTACTAAACTCAAGTGGATCTTTGATGTACATAGTCACCAAAATGATTCCAATCGAGAAAGAAAAATTAATTACAAAAGCGAGATCAAGGACAATCGCTGGCAACGGCACCAAGAGCATGCCCAAAATGATAATTAGGAATGTTGCCAATATATTTGATTGGTTGCTTACGATACGATACGCTAACTTGCGCAAAGCATCCCAGTTGATTGTTGTAAAAGTCGATTCCATCGGCTTTATACATTAAGCCCCGTATATTTTTTCAGAACTCAATCGTTTGGGGGAGTAAATCAATATCATCAAAAAAACTTTTTAGCTAAGCCTTGTCATCCTGAGGAGTCCCGGAGGGACGACGTCAGGATCCAGTTCCATTAACAAACTTGGACCCTGACGTCGCTGCTTCGCAGCTCCTCAGGGTGACGGACAATTAATAGCCTCAGAACTCGTCGTCAAAAATGATGTCATCACCTTGGTAAAGCCCTTCAATATTAGCTCTATTCTCAATTGACTCACTGAGTAAAATATCACGATTAACAAATGGATCATCCGCTGCTTCTATACGAAGAGTGCGATGACCTTCGATCAATTCGATAATACCTGGCAATGATTTAACTATTTTTAGATATTCAAAATTTTCTACATTTATATACATGCGTCTATTAAAGACTATTGTGCTTTCATAATCGTTACAAAAAACTTCTACGACATAAGCTTCTTCTTTGCTTTGAGTTTTGTCGTCAATGACATCGGTATAAACAACATGATCAAATCCTCGAAGTAATCTCATCATATCTTTTTTTGATGTGAGCACTCCATTGCCTACTATGCAGGGAATTTGTTTTTCGCGTTTTTCGTTCATGACCTTATAATTATATTTGACCCAGAATTTTCAAGCCTTAACCATCTCTTATCTTACATAGCTATTGCATTTGTAACTACTTAGTCCATTAAGTCTTGAAGGTATAGTTTAAAGTCACTGCGAGTTGCGAAGCAGCGTGGCAGTCCAGTTTACTTTTTAGCTCTGGATCGCCACGATTTGCTACGCAAATCTCGCGATGACTTTATAGTTATTGACTTGGCTTTTGCAGAGCAATTACAGGTCGACTCTTAACCTCATCATAAATCTAATTTTGTAATTAATTAATACCCCTTATGAATACAAATCCTTTGACATCTTTTTTGAAAATGAATCAAGCCTCAGGCTTGTTGAAACCGGCCATTGGTTCTAGTTCCGGCGGCCAAACTTTAGCCGGCGCCATCACTAACACAGGCGCTGCCTCAGTGAATGAAAGACAATCTTTTCAACCTGACAATATTTTTAGCTTTATACAAGCTGGTAGAGATAACAAATTAAATCCTGGAGCAATGTCGTTTGCGACTCCGGGGACAGAAGAATCAGATAGAGCGAGAAAACTTTACTCAGGTACTGTTGATGTTACTGGAAAAAGAGTCAGTGGTGGAGATACTTCTTTAAATGCTGCTCTCAAAGCTAAATTAACTGGTTTGAACGGGATCGACCAAAAAGCTCTTGGCTCTCAGGTTGATTCAATATTTGATAAAAACGGTTATTTCCCTGGCGGACCGAAAGGCTTGTTTGATACTTTTGGAACCAAAAACTCTAATGGTAGTTTCTCTGGTGCATATGGAGCATATGGTGGCTTTATCTCCGATGCAGTTAAACCTAAAATACATGAAAGACCAGAAAATGCTGTAGTAGACAAGAAAATGTGGGATAAAATTTCCACCAATCTTGGATTTTTATTCAAAGATGGTGAGCAATTAAACAAAGCTCTTGATTACACTATGAGTAAAATCGATGATCAACATGCTGATCTCAAAAAAGATTCATGGAGCTTATCATTCATCACTGCAAATCAATTAACGAAAGAAGCTATCAACGGAAAAATTGGTGACAGCTTGCTTTCAGATCAAAAATTCTTAGATCCATATCGTGGAAAAACTTCTAATAGTCAAGAGAAAGGTTTAATGTCTGAAATGCACAACATCAATATAGACAGACTTAAACAAATCAATCAGGAAGAAGGAAAAGATTTAAATGAAACTTTAGGACTTCTTGAACAAGCAGGCTTCAACACAAAAGAGAAAAATTGGGCTTTTGATGTATCCGCTAGAGGCTTACAAGGCACTGCAGAAAGCATGAAAATACTTAATAATCTAACTGGAAAAATAGATGAGGCTTTAGCCAAAAGCTCTAACCCAGATGCAAAGGTAAAATTAAATTTGCACTTCGGCTTAGCAACTACCGCAGAAGGTGATTCAGGAGCATTCCCATCTATAGTTCGAGGAATGGAACATGGACAGCAAGTAATGCTTTCTGAGAAAGGTGGTCTTTCTACTGATCCAGAAAGAGCTTCACAACTCAGCTTCTTCTCACAAAGCGAGAAAGGCATGGAAGGTGTAATTGAACAGTTAGATCAACAATTAAGTGCAAATAAAGGCAAAGTAGAAATTGGATCTCTCGAATTTAATTATCACATGCATGGAGGCGAGCAAGGAAGTGCGATGATCAAAGCTGGCGTCGTTACTGATGCGACAAGCTTTGATGGTAGCGATAGCGATATGATACGCAAAATGGTATCAACGGCTGTTAGACACGGAGCTAGAGACTTGACTTTCAATGGTGACTCTTGTCACAGTGGTAATTTGCAAGAAAAATTCAAGGATGCCATAAGGCTTGGTATACAGGATGGTCTAAAAGCAAGTGGTAAAGAAGGCGATTTAGTACAAGTTCAACTTAGAAACAATGGGCACAACGCTGGATGGACAGCTGCACACAACTATGTTGATGGCAAAGAAGGTTACAGAACTTATGCATACAACTCAGATGGTACCAAAAAAATGGTTGACGTCCACTCAAATCATGATGGCATTGAAGGTTCGTATACAAAAGCCGAAACATCATATCTAGGTTCAAATTCTAATTCTTTCAAAGATGGTCTTGGTGAAGCAGCAAAACAATCTTATTTAAATCAAGTTGATAAAGACGGTGTTCAACAACAACAAGAGCAAATGCAGGGGCAAAGTACTGGTAGTCAATCAGAGATTGCTGCTCAAAAACCAAACACTGAATCCCCTAAATTCGTTGACAAAAAACCAAGCCCAGAGAATGAATTAGTAGCAAAAGATTGGAAAAATACTCCAAGCAAAGTACTAGAACCAGAGAAAGAAAAAGACAAAGTACCTAGCTAAAATGGTAATCAGCAAAGCTATTTCAGATACATCAAAAGCCCTCTCTGATACAGGTTCAGGGCTAGCACAAACATCTGGCAATGCAAGATCTGGTTTAAGTATTGGTGGAGTATTAAATAGCAAAAAAAGCACTAGTGATTCTAAGACAAATGATTCTGACAAAAATTCTGATGATTCTATAGACTATAGTGTCTTTGGCAAAAAACAAGGCGGTCCTGGAGCACAAACTACTGCAAGTAGTTCTACGCTTGACCAACGCTACGCTAGTAATTTTATAAACAATTCTTGGGGCACGCTTGGTGCATTTGCTGGATTTGGCAATAATAGATTTATGCCTTTTGGGGCTGCTAACAACGCAGGTTCTGCATCAGGTCCAAGTGCTTCAGGAAGTACAAGCTCAAATACTGACAAATCTTCCAAATCAAAAGCTCAAAGCGATGTTGTTGAAGTTTCTAAATCAAATAATGGATTAGAGCGTAATAACAATGACTTTAGCAGACCAGGTAATAGCTTTAGTGAGCCTGGCAATAATTTCAATGGATCTAATCGTGGTTATGGAGGAGGAGACTCTACCCTAAGAATGGCTGATGGGCGTTATAAAAGTGATCCTCTTAGTGACAAAACTATCACTCCAAATATGTCGGTTTTCACATCATCGGGTTCAAGAAGAGTTGCTTATATGACTGATGATGGCGGCAATATGGTAAGTGCTTTACATCAAGAAATTATGGGAGGTAAAAGTCTAAAACAAGCTTTCAGCAATCTTAATGATCAAATCATTGGTGAGGATCACCCACAAAGATTACATTTCTCCCCTGCTGTAGATGAAAAATCGAATGAGGTTTTAAATACCTCAAAAGAAAATCCTGCTAGTGGCTTAGCGATAATTCTAGTCGATAGATCAAGCGGAGAACATAACCAGATGTTTGATGCCGAAGCTCGTCAAGCACAACAAATAGCAAAAAGTCTTGGACTTGAAAGCAAGATTGTTTATAGCGAAAAAGATTTTGAACAAGCACTATTAGCCGGCAAAGAAAAAGGCGGCGATTTATTGATGGGCTTTTTAATTGGTCACGGTAACAACGCTAAACAAGCAGACAATGATCACAACAAAGCTCATGACCCTAGAGATAAAAGCTTTACTGCAATTAAAGGTGATCAAGGCGGAGTCAATCATTATCAAGAAGAAGATATCAAAGGTGATTTTGCTGAAGGAGCCAAGGGTTTTAAACATGCTGTATTAATTAGTGGTAGCTGCCATTCTGGTGGATTGAATCATGATGATGAGATTGCAAAAGCAAAAGAAATGCTTGAATCACAACGTGCGAAAAATGAACCAGAGACTAAAACACCAGAAAAGAATAAATCCGAAGATAAAATCCCACAAGAAACTAACAGTTAATCACAGTAAGGCGCTTTCAAACCACTAATCAATTCCCATTTAGAATTTTTAGCATCACTAGGATCAGCGAGCCAAATACATAGTGAAGCCGTTGATTTACGATAGTAAATCTGTCCAGGCACTGGATCAGTTGGGGCTGTGTCAACTGGATAGACTTGCAAATCTTTGACTCTAATTTTTGGTGCCATCAACATATTTGCGATACGCACATTCAAATCATCACCAACTTGCATTGCTTGCGGACTTGGAAGCATTTCCTTCACTTGCTCTATAGTCAGAACTTTAGTTTCTGCTTGTGCGCTAGTAACCATTGGCACAGATCGTGCTATCGCAGTTTGTGATTGAGTTGTTATACGGCTTGCAGCTGCAGATTGCTTAGATCTTTCTACTTCTTCCAATCTGGAAATTGCAGCTGATAATTGATTCATTATTTCTCTGATTTCTCTATTCGATGCTTCCAATGCTAAATGCCCATCAGTAGTATTAACTTGTGACAATGCATTCGACAGATTATTGATCATTCTTCTAAATGCAATATTTATTTCTTGAATAGCGAGTCTGCCAGTTGTCGTATTAGCCTGAGACACTGCATTAGAAAGCTCTTGTAACAAAGCTCTTGTTTCTCTATTGAGAGCTTCATTAGCAAGATGTCCGCCAACAGTATTCAGCTGAGATACTGCTTGCGAATATTGCTGCAAAGCTGCTCTCAGAGCCACATTCGCTTCTTCTATTGCCAAGCGTCCTGAAGTGGTGTTGGCTTGAGACACTGCTTGTGAATATTGAGTCAATGCTCGTCTTAATTGACGATTAGCCTCTTCTACAGCGAGATGCCCCGCTGTAGTGTTGACTTGACTCACTGCCTCCGAAAATTTTTGTAACGCTTCTCTATATTCTCTATTAATTTGCTCAAGCGCAAGATGCCCAGTAGTTGTATTAACTTGTGAAACAGCTTCTGATAGTTTTTGTAATGCCTCACGCAATTGTCTATTTGCTTCTTCCAAAGCCAGATGTCCAGTTGAAGTATTCGCTTGTGACACAGCTTGTGAGAAATTAGCTATGGCTGCACGAAAATTTCTATTTGCTTCTTCTAGAGCAAGATGCCCTGTTGAAGTATTTGCTTGGGACACTGCTTCTGAATATATAGCCATCGCCTCTCTTAATGCTCTATTCGCTGCTTCAAGAGCCAAGTGACCCGTTGAGGTATTCGCTTGTGATACCGCAGCTGACACAAGATTCAAAGCATCACGAAAATCTCTATTTGCCTTTTCTACAGCTAAGTGACCCGTTGAAGTATTGGCTTGAGATACCGCTTGAGTAAAGACTCCCATGGCGTCTCTAAATTCTCTATTCGCTTTTTCAAGAGCTAAGTGTCCAGTTGATGTATTGGCTTGAGATACTGCTTGTGAATAAACCGCCATGGCTTCTCTTAATGCTCTATTCGCTGCTTCTAGAGCCAAGTGACCCGTTGATGTATTTGCTTGAGATACTGCTTGAGAATAAACTGCCATAGCCTCTCTTAATGCTCTATTCGCTTCTTCTTGTGCTAAATGTCCGGTCGTGGTATTTGTTTGTGACACCGCTTGAGAAGTAATTCCAGCTTCTTCTCTTTCATCTCTATTCTCTTGTTCTTGCGCTAAATGTCCTGTCGTGGTATTT
>JAJTHA010000066.1 GCA_021299565.1 Candidatus Caenarcanales bacterium | reverse complement strand
AGTACTTCCGTTAGAACTCTTGAAACCGTTTTTAATACTGGTCAATTAAGGGGTGACACAAATATTTTCATATACCCAGGCTATCAATTCAAAATCGTCGATGCCATGATAACTAATTTTCATTTGCCTAAATCAAGTTTAATACTGATGGTAAGTGCTTTTATTGGCAGCGTTGAAACACAAAAAGTTTATCATCACGCCATTAAAAACTCTTATCGTTTCTATAGTTATGGAGATGCTTCGTTGCTAATGTTATAATTAATAACTTATGTCGCAAAACTTACGTATTTTATTTCTAGGTCCAGCTGGCTCAGGCAAAGGAACTCAATCCGCAAAATTAGCCGAAAAGTTCAACATTGAACACATCAGCACAGGCGATCTTATAAGAGCTGCTATCAAAAGTGGTTCAGAGCTTGGTAATAAAGTAAAAGCGATAGTAGAAGCTGGACAATTAGTTTCAGATGATATTGTTAATGCCATTGTCAAAGAAAAAGTATCTAATCTAAATTCATTTATTTTGGATGGATACCCAAGAACACTTGAACAAGCAAAATTTTTTGATGGCTTTGCAAAATTTGATTTTGTGTTTGACTTAGAAGTTGATAAAAATGTTTTAGTTGAAAGGCTTTCTGGAAGACGCATGTGCACCAAAACCAAAGACACAAACTGCAAAGGCGTTTTTCATGTAACCATGACTCCTCCTAAACAAGAGAGTACTTGTGATCTTTGTGGATCAGATTTATATCAAAGAAAAGACGATAGCCCTGAAGCTATAGAAAAAAGATTGTCTGGCTATCAAGAAGAAACTGGAGCACCGCTTGGTGAGTTTTATAAATCACAAATTATCAAAATCAATGGGCTTGATCATCCTGATCAGGTTTTTGGAAATATTCTAACTAAACTTGAGTCAGTGAAAGTATAGTACCTTCTAGTTTTTAGGTATCTTTTGTCATCGCGAGATTTGTGAAGCAAATCGTGGCGATCTCCTGCGGTATTACAGTACGAGATTGCTTCGCTACGCTTGCAATAACACAAAAATAATCAAAGCCGCGCGCAGCGCAATACTGCCGCGAAGCGGCAAATAAATTAATCAGCGTACAAAGTCTTAATCGGATCAACAGCATCAAGAGAATCTAAGCCGCCATCTTCATCAAAGATACCAAGCTCTTCTGCTTTACCCATACGCACAGCCTTAGTTTGACCTCTATATTTAACAGTAATTTTCGCATCACTAAATGCATCTTTAGGAGCTTCAATTTTTGTAATCTGCCAAGGTCCTACATAACTACCAACAGTCATTTCAAGAGTATCTTTCTTCGCTTTATCCATGCTCTTAATAGCAAGTTTGATTATTTTGTCTTTGCTGCTACCTTCTAGTACATCAAAGTCTGCTTCCTGGACGTTAACCAAAGCGATAGTATTGTCGTTAGAAGTGAGTACACCAAGCAATGTAGCACGGTAAGCTTTGCGTTTATAGGTATGCGGTTCTTGTTTAGCAATAATAGCTTGTTCAGCTGCTTTACGAAGTTCGGAGAGAATTGAATCTGGAGTTGCAAAAGGATTCTCTCTACCTGAACTTTGATATATAGCTGTTGCCAATTGAGTTTCTTGATTGAGGTTATAAGATTTTTGTTCAGTGATATCCCAAAGAGGCATTGACTCTTGGGCAATTTGTTCAATTGATTTTTTAGGCTTAACCGTTTGCCTAGATTGCCTTCTAGTCTTAGGTTCATATTTAGGATTAAACACATTGGTAAACAAGAAATATAGAACGAAAACTATAATTACCAATGCGAGAATTAATATATTTCGATTGAGCTGTGCTGCTGTTTTATCTTTCGGTTCAGCACTAAGTCCAGAAAGATTAGCTTCTTCACTATAGTTTTGACTGTAATAAGCTTTAAATGGAGTAGGATCAAATTCATCAGAAACAAATAAAGCTTCTTCACTATTAACAGGCGATGTAAAAAACACATCAGCCGCAGAATCAAAATTTGCATTTGTTTTGCTTGATTTAGTTTTACTAGTAACTGGCATTACAAACGGTTTGATCTGTTCAACAGCATCCTTCTTATCTTCTATACCACGTTGACTAGGGTAGTCATCGTCAGTTGAAGCATAAAGTGACTCAAAGCCAGTATTATCTGAGACCTGGTATCCAGGTTCTATTGGTGTCTCTAAAGGCGCTTGCTCAAAAACTGGCTGCTCAAAGCTTAATTCTTGAGCAGTTGAAGGAGATTCTAAGAAATCAAATCTCTCATCAATTTTCTTATTAATTGCAAAATCATAATCTTCTTCTTTACTGGTCAAATTATCTGCAGTTGAAGTTTCAATAGATTTGAGATAGATATTATCATCGTCATCATCTTTAGCATCATCAGCAGTTTCAAAACTCAAATCTTCAGCTTTGATAATCTCAGGCATTTCGTAGGCCTCCGATTTGAAAGCAAAATCAGGATCTATCGGTTGCAAAATCTCGGCGATTTTATCATCTTGATAAATATCTTTATCTTCTTCAAGCTTCCAAGGGCTTGTAACTTGGGAAATATCTTCTTCTTCATCAAGAATCTTTTTCTCAGGTATAGATTCACTATAAATTTCTGTTTCTATTGGATCAGAAATTATTGGGCTATCTTCAAAAACAAAATTTATTTCTTCTTCTATTTGTTCAGGCTCAGTAAAGTCTGCATATATAGGATCAAGTGGTGGAGCTGCCTCCAAAGGTTCAGGCTCATAATCAATTTCTGGAGCTTCTGGTTCCGGTTGTTGATCAGGTAAAGTAGATTTGATCAACTCATCAAAAACAGACTCACTCAAACTTGGTTCAGCTTTATATAAATGATCAATGATTTGATCATCTGTAAATTTAGCTTGTATGGTCTCAGGACTAGGATCTACTGGAACAGCCGGCTCTGCTGCTTGACTGAAAAAATTAGCAGCATTAGTATCGAAGTTTTCATCCTCGACTTCATATTTATCTGCAGGAGGCCATGATCTTGCTTCTTTAGCAAAATCAAAAAAAGACGGCTTGTCCTTAGGTGAGTTGTTCTCGTCGTTCATTAATCAACCTATTTTGTAGTGGGAACTACACGGAGTAATTCTTCTACGGTTGTTTTCTTTTCGAGTACTTTGTAACTAGCTGCCGCGAACAGTGTAGGCATGTTTAACCTTGTCATTGCTGCTTTAAGTTCATCAACGCCGGCACCCTTTTGCACAACAGTCTTCATTTCCTCAGTGAGTGGCATCATTTCAAAAATACCCTCTCTTCCTGAGTATCCAGTATTATTACAATTTTGACAACCCTTTGTCTTAACCAAAGTTACCGGGCTTGATATCTTAAGAGTCTTCATGTCTTCATCTGTTGAAGTATATTCTTCTTTGCAGTATTGACATGCTCTGCGTAAAAGACGCTGAGCAATAACGCCAACAAGGGCACTTGAAACCAAATATGGTTCTACACCCATATCAATAAGTCTTGTGATTGTACTTGGAGCATCATTGGTGTGAAGTGTACTCAAAACCAAGTGACCAGTAAGAGCGGCTTTAACTGCAATTTCAGCAGTTTCCAAATCTCTAATCTCACCAATCATTATGATATCAGGATCCTGTCTCAAGATACTTCTAAGACCAGCACTGAAACTTAAACCAGCTTTGACATTGACCTGTACTTGATTTACTCTCGCTAATTGAAACTCAACAGGATCTTCTACCGTCACCACGTTTTTGGAGATATCCAAAAGCTTAGCAAGACTTGTATAAAGAGTAGATGTTTTACCAGAACCCGTTGGCCCGGTGATCAAAACCATCCCCTGAGACATTCTTAGCCATGACTCGAATTCTGGAATAATCTCAAATGGCATACCCAAATCCGAAAGTTCTAAAAATGAATTTTCATGGGGCAATAATCTTATAACGCACTTTTCACCATGAAGTGTTGGAAGAGTTGAAACACGAAGGTCAATTCTGGCACCATTAATATTTTCAGTAACACGTCCATCTTGAGGGACTCTAGATTCAGCGATATTCAAATCAGCAATAATTTTTATACGAGCAAGAATGATTTTGCGATAATCATTAGTCGCATCACAGCGATATTTGCAAATATCTCTAAGAACACCATCGATTCTTAAACGAACTATTAATTCTTTATCATAAGGTTCAAAGTGAATATCCGAAGCTCCAATTTTGGCTGCTTCAGTGAGTACCCATCTAACTTCGTTACCAATTGAGTTTTCATCGTTAGCATTAATTTGTCTAACAGGAATTTTTTCAAGAGTTGCGGCAAGATCAGCACCTAATGTTGCAATTTTTTTACCGCCATTAGACGCGCCTTGTGGTCCTTTGCCTCCGCCTTTAATTACAAAGTCCCAACTTCTAACATTAATTTTTAAAAGTTTTATTTCAACATTATTTGCTAATGGTTTTAGTTTATTAACTGTTTCTGCATCAATGTCTTCAGGACAAGCAACATAAAGTTGATTTTGAGAAAAAAGCAGTGGTAATGCTTTATCTTTTGGCCACTCTGGCTTCATAGCACCAATTAAAGCTGCATCTAAATACTGAGGGTTTAAATCATGACTAGGACTTACAAGTAACTGTAAAGCCTGTTGTAAATTTGCTTTGCTTCTTTGAAGCATTTGATAAGCCGATAACTCTTTAGTTTGTGACATGATTTTTAAATTCTATAAATGCATCGATGAGTTTATATGTATCTTCGACGCTATCTATTAAATACCCAGCTTCTCTTTCTTTAATGCGCTCTCCAATTTGAATTGATAAACACTTAAGTTTATTAACTTCAATAAAACCAAAATTATCGGTAAGATCATCACCAAAGAAGGTTTGATAATACTCCGAATGCTTAACAGCAAGGTCTTTTATCGCTAGCCCTTTATTAATATCTTTAGGTAAAAACTCATAGACATCGTGCCCCAGCTGCACTCTAAATAAAGTTGCTAGTTTTTGAGCTTCTTGGTCAAGGCGCATTTTCAAGTCAGCACGATCGGGATGCTCACGATAATGCAAAGTCAAAGACAATGGCTTATCTTCAAAATAAACATGAGGCTCATCTGCAAATTTATCTCTAACAGCTTGCAAAATTTCTCTATGCTCACTAGTAGAAGACTCTTGTTGGATTTCAGCACCGTGAGTTCCATATAGTAAAACCTTATCGCTCAAACGTCCTGCCAGTAAGGATTTCAGATTGGTCAATGATCTACCAGTAACTATTGCGACTAAAGTATTTTCAAACTTTGTTAAGCTATTGATTTTGGCAATTTGTGCATCTGACAACAATGCTTGATTATGCTCTTTTGCTAAGGGGGTTAAAGTACCATCATAATCAAAAATTAAAAGATGTTTTTGCTGCGGCTTTAAAAGATCAATAAATTTTTCAGCACTAAGTTTAATTTGTAATTTCATCACTTAAATCAATTATAATTGGTCAAGTCAAACGTGATCAATTCTTTATCAAATCGTATGAGTGCAGCCAAGATTGGAGCCATTAGAGCCTCAAATATCAAAATGCGCTATATACATAGAATCATTTTTTTCTCATTAATTCTACTTATTTGGGAAATTATTACTAAACTCAAAATTTATCCAGATTATTTATTGCCCTCACCAAAAAATGTTTTTGAAACATTTGTTTTTGGTTTTAAAGAAGCTTCATACATTGGAGCGATTGCAGCATCTCTCAAAAGAGTTCTTATTGGTTATTTTATTGCAGTTAGTTTGGGCATAGTTTCTGGTTTTGCTATTGCTCGCTATAAAATACTTGATAACACCATTGGTTCATCTCTGGTTGCGCTACAAGCTATTCCCAGTGTGGCTTGGGTCCCTTTTTCACTTTTATGGTTTGGCATTTCAGAAAATGCCGTTTTGTTCATAGTTATTTTAGAAGCATTTATACCTTGTAGTCTTGGGGTCAGGACTGCTGTGCTAAATATTCCAAAAGAAATCATTAGAGCTGCACAAACACTGGGTTCTAAAAGCTTGGATTTATATATAAGAGTAATTTTTCCTGCAATTATTCCGCATTTAATTAGTTCGCTTAGATTAAGCTGGGCTTTTGCATGGAGATCTT
>JAJTHA010000216.1 GCA_021299565.1 Candidatus Caenarcanales bacterium | reverse complement strand
TGATGCAGGAATATTAGCTGGTAATGGAGCTTTGACATTTACCAAAGCATCCAAGACTCTAACGGTTGATGCAACTGCACCTTTGGATATTAATTCAACAACTGTATCGATTGCAGATACTAATATTAGTTTTGATTCTCCATCTGGAGTGACTTTCACACCGACAGCTGGTCAAAATCTAAATGTGGCATTGTCTACAACTGGAGATTTTGCGGTTAATACCAATCAATTGTTTGTTGATACATCTGCGACAAATGTTGGCGTTGGTACTTCAACTCCAGCAGAAAAGTTGCAAGTAACAGGAACAATACAGTCTACAGGTCTTAAGATGACTACAGGGGCAGCTGCAAACGCAGTTCTGGTAAGCGATGCCGTTGGTCTTGGATCTTGGACGAATCCAACAGCAATCACAGTAGGTAATGCGAGTAATCTTGATACTTTGGATTCAACGCAATTTTTACGTTCAGATACTAGTGATCAGTTTAGTTCGGGGACTTTAACTACAGCAACTGGTACTACTTTAAAAGTGAATGGAGATTTTGCTCTTATTGAAAGAACAGCACCAGCACTAAGCTCCGGCTTTGGAAAATTGTTTGTCAGTTCTACAAGTTCTAATTTGATGTTTTTAGATGATTCTGGTGCTAGTTATGACTTACTTGCTTCATTATCTGGCAGTACTGTAGCAGGTGGATCGAACTCACAATTTCAATTTAATGATTCTGGGATTTTAGCTGGTAATGGAGCTTTGACATTTACCAAAGCATCCAAGACTCTAACGGTTGATGCGACAGCACCGTTAGATATAAATTCAACGAATGTATCGATAGCAGATACTAATATTGCTTTCGATGGAGCATCAACGACATTTACTGGAACTGGTGCTATGACTATCACCCCTGGCTCTGGTACGAACCTAAATGTATCTTTAGCGACTACTGGAGATTTTGCGGTTAACACCAATCAATTGTATGTTGATACATCAGCGACAAATGTTGGTGTAGGAACATCTACTCCAGCAGAAAAACTTGATGTCACTGGTACAGTGCAATCTACTGGAATTAAGATGACTACAAGCCCAAGCACAGATTTTGTTCTAGCCTCTGACGCGTCTGGTGTCGGTTCTTGGAGAAATGTTTCTACTTTACTTGGAAATGGTGCTCAGTTTATTGATGAATTAGGAGATGCAATTTCAAACAAAAACAACTCTTTATTTATTGGTAATGGTGCCGGATTAGCAAATACTGGAATTACTAATTCTACTGGAGTAGGGATAAATGCTCTAAGAAACTCTACAGGTTCTGTCAATACGGCATTTGGACAAGATTCTCTTATGAAAAATACAAGTGGAACTCATAATACAGCCCAAGGAATCAGCTCCTTATATAATAATACTAGAGGATCTTATAATACTGCTGTCGGAAATTCTGCTTTGCTTTTTAATGTTAATGGTAGTAATAATACCGCAGTAGGATATGGGGCAGGGGGCACTGCCATTAATGGCTCTTACAATACTTTTTTAGGTACTGGTGCAGGATCAAATCTTGAAACTGGAAGCAATAATATATTAATTGGCTTTGCTACAGGAAATTTTTTAGAAAATGCAAGCAACAATATATATATCGGATCAGATATAGCATCAGCACAAAACATCAATAATCAACTAGTTATCGGTAATTCTATTTACGGCAATCTTGCAAATAAAAATATAGGTATAGGAGCTAACTTCACAAATGAAAGACTTACAGTAAATGGTAATTTATCACTTCGCGAGGGTGTTGCACCAACAGCAACGGCAAATTATGGAAAACTATTTGTAAATTCAACAACATCAAACCTGGTGTTTATGGATGATACAGGAGCAAGTTTCGATTTATTGTCAAGCTTCTCAAGTTCAACTATTGCAGGTGGCTCAAACTCTCAATTCCAGTTTAATGATGCTGGAATATTAGCTGGTAACGGAGCTTTGACATTTACCAAAGCGACCAAAACACTTTCAATACCAACAGATGCGCCATTGGATATCAATTCAAACAGTGTTTTTATTGCAGATACTGATATTGCTTTTGATGGAGCATCAACGACATTTACTGGAACTGGTGCTATGACTATCACCCCTGGCTCTGGTACGAACCTAAATGTATCTTTAGCAACAACTGGAGATTTTGCAGTTAACACAAACCAATTGTATGTTGATACATCAGCGACAAATGTTGGTATCGGAAAATCAAATCCTGGATCTAAACTAGATGTAGCTGGAAATATAAATGTATCAAATGGTTATTTTTATGGTGGTTTAAATTCTCCGATGAATTTAGAGTTAGTAAGATCTCTGGCTAATACCGCTAACGCAACTGTTAATATAGGACAAATATATGTGCCAAATGGGACTCATAACCTTAGAATATCTGCAACGGTATCTGACGCTGGTTACTCCGTTGCAAAATCTTATAATGTACCAATACTGTATGGTGGGGCATCTAATAACTGGCAAAGACTTATACCAAGCTATGATACAGGCCCATATTCGGGTCATGATTTTGATTTGGATATCAATGGAGCTAATAATTATGCACACCTTCGAATAAGAAGAATTTCTGGTGCTGTAGCTCCTACTGTTTATATTCGTTTAGAATCAACTGGTTTGACGACGGACGTATTTGCAAGCTCTTCTACATCAGGTACAGCATCAAGTATTCCTAGCACTAATTATGGAAGTATCTATAGTAATACCTCTGGTAGTGTTGGTATAGGCACCACAAATCCAGTTTCAACTTTAACTGTAAATGGATCAAATATTTC
>JAJTHA010000076.1 GCA_021299565.1 Candidatus Caenarcanales bacterium | reverse complement strand
CGATGCAGTAATTGTTCTTGCGTTAGCCTGAAGACCTCTTTGATAAGTAATCATTTCTGCAAATTCATTTGCAATGTTTACGTTAGAAGCTTCAAGTGCACCAGAAACCATTGAAGTGTTTCTCAATGATGGAGCATTTCTATCAAATGGTCCGTCTATTACAGAGATTGCAGCGAGACCGGAGTTTGAAGACTCCTCGAATCTATTGCCACCCTTGTTCAAAAGACCATCAGCATTCGTGAAGTTTGCAACAAGCACTCTGCCTAATTTAATTTCTTCTGAAGCTGGTCCGTAAATAGAAATTGAACCATCACTACTAATTGAATAGTTTGCTGTTTCAATCTCAATACTTGTATCCTGAGCGTAGAAGAAGTTTGGGATCTTAATAGGACCAACCAAGCTTTGTAGCTGATTTACAGTTAAGTACTTCAAATCATCATTACCAACAGTAATCGCTGTACCAGACTGAACCGTTGCAGCAGCTCCAGTGAATGTCATACTATCTGAAGTAGCAGTAACAGAATCGTATTCAATGTTACTAAAAACACTATCTATACTAGTCACACCTGATTCAAGTCTCATTCTCAATTGAATTGCATCACCTGGAGTATTAACCATATTAAAAGTCAAGGTATTATCCAAAAACTTTTGAGTAGTATCTATCGCAACAGTAAAAATACTTGTACCTGTACCAGCGTTAGCGTTATCAAATCTAACTAGTAATTTACCATCTTCTTGTCTTGAAAAAGATAGATTACCTTCTGTAGTAGTATTGATGTTTAAGTTATTATCCAAGACACCACCTCTTACACTAAGCTCGGCAAGCCTACTAGCATTGAAAACAGGCACTGAACCAGTGACGTTTGTTGTACCTGGGGTTGGCACTGCCGGGTTTGTACCGATACCATCATTCGGCAAATAAAAAGGAGAAGAAGTTGGACCTACTTTTTGATCTGTAAAATAAGTAATATTTGAATATCCATCTACTGATTTTACTCTTCCTGTTAGAGTATCAAATATTGTTGCTCCCAAGACTTTTGCTCCATCTGCTGCAACTAAGTTTTGATCTGAGTCAATCAAGAAGTGACCATCTCTAGTATACAGAGGATCTTCTATGGATGTATCCGACTCCTCCATTGAGTTTGATACTACAAAAAATCCTTGACCTGATAATGCCAAATCAGAAGCTAAACCAGTGTTTTTGAGTGAACCTTGAGTAAACAAAGTATTCACATCACTAATTTTCATACCAGTTCCAATTTCGGTTGGGTTAGTACCACCTTTTGTTGTAGTTGGTGAACTTGCTGGATCAAGAAGATTGTTTGTATCTTCCGAGAAGTGAACTCTCGAAACTTTAAAACCAGTAGTGTTAACGTTGGCGATGTTGTTTGCAATAATTGCAACCGCATCTTGCTGCCTAGTTAACGCGCCCGCTCCTGTAAATAATGCTGGAATTACCATTTTTTTCTCCTTTATCTAGTTAAATTTATTGTTGTTTCCAAAACGTCATTTGCTGTCGTTGCACTTCTTGCAACCGCTTGATATGACCTTTGATAAGCGATCATCTCCGTTAAAGACCCGCTCAAATCTGCGTTTGATGACTCTAGAGCTCCCGACAAAAGCTCAGTAGTCGCAGTGGATGTACCCTGCCCCAATGCAGTGCTAAACTCTGCTTCACCCGAATTTTCAGTCGGAGCAAAATTATTGTCACCTACATTATGTAAACCTTGTGGATTTGCAAAATTCGCAATTTGAATTTGATCCACTGGAGTAAACTCCAAAGCGCCTGGCAATAATGCTCTGACTTCACCAGCAGTATTAATCTCTACTTGAGTAGCTTCTAGTGGCATCAAAATTTTACCGCCACCAACTGACATCACAAAGTGTCCTTCTGGATTGACCAAAGCGCCATCTCTATCCATCAAAAAATGTCCTGCTCTGGTATAAACCAAATTACCAGATGGATCTTGCAAAGAGAAAAATCCTTGTCCTTGCAACATTAGATCTGTAAAATTACTTGTAACTTTGATTCTTCCTTGTCCCCAATTCGAAGTAATGGAATTTACCGCAGTACCAGAAAGTTTACTTTCTCCATAATTGCTAACAACACTTTCAAAATTAACTGTTTTTTGTTTATAACCAGTTGTGTTTACGTTTGCTATATTATGAGCCACCGTATCAATACCTGTTTGGATATTTTTTAGTGAGGAGCCTGATGATCTTAGTGCTTCGAATGACATAATTGTTTTGTTCTTTCCTGAACATTATCTGCAAAATAGCCCTTTTTTCAACTTGGGTATTTGATGTATTTAGCTAAGACTTTATACGCAAAATCAATTAAATATATTTGATTTTTAGATTAAGTAGACTAGTACTCTTGCAATTAATCCACCAAACATAAAGGCAAGTATCCAAGAAGCAAGCCAAATGATTAAAGCGACTTTGAGATTTTTTTCTTTGACCATTACAGCAAACGTGGCAATACACGGTACAAAAAGAGTTAAAACAATACAAGCAGTGATCATCTGAGCATCAGACATCGGAATACTCAATAAACCAAATGCTCCAAAATCCCTTCTGATCATTCCAAGTATAAAACTGACCGAAACTTCTGCTGGCAGTAAAAGAACATTTGTAATTAATGGTTTAACAAAATCAATTACATATTTGAGTAAACCTGTAATTTGCAATCCTGCAACAGAAGCCGCAGCAATAAAAAAAGCTGGTGTGGCTTCATCGATAAAAACTTTTGAGCGTACATAAGTTTTGGTAAAAACATTACGAAGATTAGGCAAACGCATCGGTGGTATGTCAGAGATGAAATTCCCGCAAGTCCCTGGAACTAGCTTGTTCAGAACTGTTCCGGCTATTCCGAAAATAAATACTAGAGAAAGACTCCAAATCAACCAAGGTTTAATGCCTCCAATATTTGTTAGTAAACCTTGAATCACACCTAATTGAGCGGAGCAAGGGATACTAAGACCTAGAAGTGCCATAGTAATGAGTTTTTCTTTTTTGCTGGTAAGAAGCCTAGTAGTTACCACTGCCATGGTCACGCAACCACCACCTAATATTAGAGGAATAATCGCTCTACCATTCATACCTAGTCTTGATAGAATCCCGTCAGCAAGCACCGCTAAACGAGGCAGGTATCCACTATCTTCTAAAATCGCTAAGCCCAAATAGAAGCCAAATACCAAGGGCACTAATAAACCATAGAGATAAGTAATTGTCAAAGTGAGAACCCCATAATCACCAGCCAAAAAAGTACCAAGAGCAGCAAGTGGATCATTAAAAACTAAGTTTTCCAAATTATCAAATTTAACAGTTGAAAATCTTTCTACAACACTGACGACAAAAGGCTCATAATATTGCTTAAAAAAACCATCTTCTACAAACCCTACAACAGTTCCAGCAACAAAAACACCAAGAAATTGAAACAAGAACAAATACAAAACAAGAACAGCAACGATAGAGCCTATAATTGGACTAGTTAGTAATTGTCCCAACAAAACTCTTTTGGAGAAGCCTGCTCGTGAAACAACTAACTTAACTAGTTCATCAACTTCTTTACGTCTTGCCAGATAAATTGCTTCTTGAGAGTCAGTGGATTCTGCCATCATCAAAGCTTCCATTCGAGTCAAACACTGATCATAAAAGGGTTTAACATATTCTTCTATTTGATCAGACACTATTCCAACTTTAAAACTATTTTGATAATCAAGAATAAAATCTTTTAATTGATCAAGTCCTACAGCTTTTGTAGCTACAGCCTGCAAAACATTTACTCCTAATTTTTGAGCTAACAATTCTGTATCAATCGCTACTTTTCTCAATAACGCTTCATCGGCTTGATTCAAAACAACTAACATTGGCTTAGCTAGATCAGCTAGTTGCTTAGTCAAAAACAAATCTCTAGATAAAGTTATACTCGAAACAACATTAATCACTAAATCGGCTTCAAGGATATAATCTCTTGTTGCTTTTTCTTCATCGTTATTTTGAGAGATACCATAAACCCCTGGAGTATCAGTAATCTTGATACTTTGATTAGAGTCTTTTAGATAAGCTGATGCAATTTCAATTGTTGTGCCAGGATAATTACTAACATCCACGTAAACTCCAGTGAGATAATTGAAAATCACAGATTTACCAACATTAGGGTTTCCAACCAGAGCAATTTTAATTGACATCTACTAAAATCTCCCTTGCATAATTAAAACCAACAGCTATCTCAACTAGATCTTTCTGAATCACAACCGCACCAAAGGGAATCTTGCTAATGCATTGCAATTGATCACCCACGCAAAGACCCAAACGAATAAGCTCAGCTTTTAGACCACTAGGTACTTCGACTAGCTTAAAGACTTGACCTGAATTTAGTTGAGAAAGTTTTAGCATTGAGAATGATTCTCATTATATAAGATTTTCTTTACAAAACTCTTCTTAATAGATTGCTAGTATTTATATTGCGATGGAAAAGCGCAGCGCGGCGAGAGAAATGGCCTTTTTGGTTTTATTTCAACTGCCACAGAAAACTGATAGAGTCGATATTACCAAATTAAGCAAAATGGACTTTCATGCCATATGCTTATCTGCGATTAGGACTCTTGCTGATCATTCTTCTTCAAATTTAAAAAAAGCAGAATCATTTTTACTCAAAACTGAAAGACATCTTATGGAATATCAGGTCAATCACCCTGATAACGAAATGCTTACTGAAGCATCTAGATCTGTAGCTCTACCAACAAGTCAAGATTTTCTTGAACAAATTAATAACTGTTATCAAGCTATTAACCTTTTAAAAGAAGCTTTGCAAATCCCTGAAACATATTGGCATTACCAAGATACTGATATTCAAGAATTCACTTTGTCTTTGGTTATCAAATATGTTGATCATAAAGAACAAATCCAACAGTTAATAAGAGAACTTTCTGCTAACTGGGATATAGATCGCATGAACAAAGTTGATAGAAAAATTATTGAAATTGCTGTTGCTGAAATCACTCAAACTGACATTGCTCCAGCGGTTGCTGTATCAGAAGCTGTCAAACTAGCGAATAAATATTCTACTCCTGAGGGTGTTAAATTTATTAATGGAGTACTTGCTGATGTGGTTAAAACTGTTAGCAGTCCTGATTACTCTCTTTAAGCATTCATAGATCTATTTTCATCATGAACAATGTCTCTTTTAGGTTCTGCCTTTAGCGGCTCTTTAGGTACTTCATTATGAGCGATTAAATCTGGTTTTTGATGACTTAGACTGCCACTACTATTACCACTGTTATTGTTGTTGTTCGCATGCCCCAAATCAGGCTTAGGAGCAGGGCAGTGATTATTACTGTTGTTGGTGTTTGGATGACAATGCGATCCTCCAGTATTTGGTGAACAGCCGGAACCACCATTGGGTGATGAATTGCCGTAATAATTATTCACGACTCCAGATCCTTGCCCTGGACTGGCATTTCCTGATCCCTGCTGTTGCCCATTTGTATTGCTTTGCGAAGGACTAGCAGCTGAAGAATTTTGTTCTGGATTTTTCGCAGCGCCTGGCAAACTGTAACCAAATTGATTAGCTAGTGTAGCTGGATCAGTCGGCAAAACCTTGTCTTTGACTTGATCAAAACGACTATTAGAATTTTTGACTAAAGAAGAAATATTATCGGCAAGTGTAGTTGAGCCTTGTTTTTCTGCTTGATTCTTAGTCTCAGAATTTTTATCAATAGACTCATTATTATTTGAGTTGTCAGTTTTGGGCTTAGATGAGGTTTTTATGGCCTTACTTAAACCTGCTAGAGAAGGCTGATTTGCACCAAGTGATGCCTTGGTGGAAGCTATTTTGAGTTGCATGAACTAATCTAACTTTTAATATTTAAACTCCGGTTAAAAAATCAAAAAATCATACATTTGAATTAGGCGTAGTTTGAGCTGGCGGTAATTTTGCAGTTCCTCTATCTTTTTTATCTTTTGATGGCTTATCTTCAGATTCTGATTCTTCTGATTTTGCACCTTTGTCTTTCCATGCTGCCATTTGCTGCATCATTTCAGACATTTCATTTTTACCGGTAAAACCCATCTGTTCAGGGCTTAAGATACCTTCACTAAAATTTTTCCATTTGCCATTTGCATAATCAGAAATTGCTCTACCAATTTTGGTATCCCAAAAATTAATTGTATTATTAGAAGCATTTCCTGGAGCAGATTTTGAATCTGCTTTGGCAAAAGTAGAAGTTTCTTCAGAATTATTTGAAGATTTTTTATTGGATTGACTTGAACCTAACTGTAATTTATTAATCGTTGTTTTTACTGCGGTAGCACTTACGTTAGAACTTAAGGCGCCTGCAGAGAAGGAGGGTTTGCTTACAGCCATACCAGACTAGTAATGCATACTTTGATTAAACATGAGTTAAACTCTAGACCTGTTCCGAAACTCTGTTTCGGTAACACGGGTCGCTTAAACAAGAAGCGCACCGTCAAGGTGACGGGCAAATAATTCTTGGATTTGAGCAATCGCTGATTCATCTCCACTAGCTTCTACGCTACCATCTGTGTGTAACCAGACTAGAGCTTCACCATAAAATGCTGCAAGTTTGAAAATAATGCCGCCGTTTTGTCTTTGTTCTTGACTAACAATTTCATCTGCGTTATACCAAGTAGAGATTTTATCCCCATTGCTTTTGTTTTCTATAGTTTTTTCTAATTTAGTGCTGGAATTTAACAAATACATGATTTCTGTGCCATCAGCCTTAAACTCATGCATCGCTGGTAAGCCTTTACTATCTTGGCTCAAATGAAAAACCTTTGTGCCATCAATACAATGTTCAACAGCTACATCTACGCCTTCTGAATCTTTTGTGAAAATCACTTGGCTACCTGAGTCTGTTCTATGAAAGCCAAGTTTTTGACCTTGATCGTCTGTGATCATGCTGATATTTTCTAGTTTTTTTGAGAATAAAAATTTGCTCTCGATATTTGTGGTGTTAATGATACCTGTTGAGATTTCTTTCATGGCTATATAAAGGACTGGGTTCTTAACTTTTGATATGGAATTTCCTGGCTTCGCCAGGTTCTTGCGCTGCGCGCGGCTTTGTCTATTTTTTGTCACTAGGTGACTGCTTTTTTAATAAACTACTCAGGTATTTAAAGCATGAATTATAGTTTAAAGTCATCGCGAAGCTCACGAAGTGAGCTGTGGCGATCCAGTTTGAGATTAAGCGTAGCGAATAGGCGAAGGAACACATTTTGCGAGTGCTCGCCAGAATAGCAAAATTAACATGACCATGTTAATTTTTCTAAGTCTTGCAGTGACTTTAGAGTAATTGATTTGACTTATGCCAATTCGGCTAATAAGTGAATATTTGTGATAGTTTTATGAGCTTAGAAAAATAAATACTACATCGCACCATCAAGAAACTTAGCAAAAACATTAGTTAAGTGATTAATTAATAATTCTGAGCCATGTGCATCAATACTTCCATCAGCATGAAGCCAGACCAAAGCCTCTCTATCAAAGCTTTGCATTCTAAACAAAATACCACCTTGTTGTCTTTGTTCTTGAGTGATAGTCTCACCTTTGGAAGAGAACCAAGTAGTGACTTTATCGCCGTTGATTTTCATCTCTACCATTTTTTCAAGTCTTTTTTCACCATCAAATAAATAAATCAATTCCGTTCCATCTGGCTTAAACTCATGCATTGCTGGCAAGCCTTTGCTATCTTTTTCCATATGAAAAACTTTAGTACCATCCGCACAATGCTCGATAGCTACATCTATGCCCTCTATATCTTTTGTAAAAATTACATTATTGCCTGAATCACTGACTGTAAAAGCCAATCTATGACCTTCTCCATCGTCAATGACACTTAAATTGCTAATTTCTTTTTTGAAAATAAATCTTGATTCTATTGTTTCTGCGAGCATAATTCTAACCTTATGCTAATAAAAGGGATAGGATTAATTGCATTTGATAATGGACTAGTTAACCGAATCTTAATTTAGATCATCCACAGCTATCTGCGAACAAAGCAAGTTTTCTTTATCGATTAAGCTATTTAATTCTTTGATTTGCTAGCCAAGTTAATACCTTCATTCCTCGCTGTTTCAAAAAAAGTCGCCCTAACTTGTTGACCATCGTTCAAAGCAAGAATCACAGTCTTTCCATGTTTCTGAGCCAATTGTGGGCTTGGAGCAGGTTGCCGAAAAGTCAGCCGGCTTAGCAAAAATTCCATGCAAGTTAGTACTGTCAAAAATGGGAACATGGTAATGGACTAAATTATAACATTTTTTGTGGATTCCCTTCGATGCACTAGAGACTGGATTGCCACGCCGCTTCGCGGCTCGCAATGACCTGAAATTATTCTTTCAAGCTTTAAACACTGAGCAGATACTAAATCAAAGTCCCAATAAAAATCTTCTCTGACATAGTAGTATCATCAAGCCCATAAATCCATTTGAGATAGCTTTTATGCTCAAGACCAATAAATTCGCCCTTGTGCTTACCATGTCTAAATTTATAATTACCATTTTCAACTTTCTCAAACCATTTACCAATGATATTGGTATCACCAGCTGTTTCTGCTGCAACTTGCTCAAGTGGTTTTGCAAATAAATCAGCGTAAAATTCTTTTTGTTTATCCAAAATTTCTTTCGTAGCTTTAATATCTTCCAAAGCATCATGAGCATTGAGAAATTCTTTACCTGTATAAAACTTATAAGCATTAGCAAGATTTCTTGGATACATTTTTTTGAAAATTCTATAAGGATCAATAAAAATAAATTTGCTTTCTTTCAACAAATAATTTCTTGCTCTATACAATTCAGCCTGCAAGAACTGAAAATCAAAAGAAAAATTATAGGCAATAAACACATCAGCTTCCTCAAGAGAATGAATCAATCTATCTGAAATATCCTGAATAGTAGGGGCATTTTCTACCATCTCATCAGTGATCCCATGAATTTTCGTAGAGTCTTTTGCGATACTCTGAAGAGGGTTAATCAAAGTAGACCACTCAGTACCATCATGCAAAACAATGCCAATCTGGCAAATCCTATCAAACTGGACATTTAATCCAGTAGTCTCTAAATCAACATACAATTCTTTATACGACACTAGTTGAAATCATAGCAAGCAATTAGACAAGTTTTCTAGTTCTTCTTGGCTATGTTTAGCAGTGATACAAATCCTCAATCTTGGAAAACTTACGGTAGGTGGTCTAATAGCCGTAACCAAGAATCCTTTGGATTGCAATAGCTTACTTTTATTAACTGCAGAAGAAATATCTTCATAAGGAATTATAAAAATAGTTGTTGCTTCATTGATAAAAGTGATTTTCTCTTTACTCAAT
>JAJTHA010000169.1 GCA_021299565.1 Candidatus Caenarcanales bacterium | reverse complement strand
TTTTTATTGTTTAGGTTGTATGAGAAATTTTTGGGAAATCAATATAAATTATTCGGAATAATTTCTTGTATTTTGATTTCTATTTTGACCTGGTTGCTAGTAGCTCTCCCGCTTGCTATCAAAGAGGTTGATAATTTTGGATTGTCTCTAGTTATTTATGTTTTGTTGATTTTAGTCACTCAGTTCATTTTGAGCAAACTAAGTGTGAAGCTGGGTGCTACTCAAGTATTTAGATACAGCATAGGACAAAAAATTTTCAGAATAGTTTTTTCTGGATTTATAATTGCGCTGACGGTTTATTTAGGAAAGGTCTTGGGGCCATTTTGGGGAGGGGTAATGGCAATGTTCCCGGCGGCATATTTTAGTGGAATCATTGTGATCCACATGAGCAATAGCACGAATAAGTTGATAGAAGTTTTTGCAAAATCGGCTTTGGGCTCAATAACTTTGATTGTCTATGCAGCATGCTCGCATTTTTTCTTTCCAGCTATTGGACCTTATTTGGGTACATTGGCAGCTTTTACGTTAAGTGCTCTTTGTTCATACCTTATTTATAAGAGCAAGCTTGCATAGTAAAATATAACTATGGACTTTAGTAAATTTACCAAAAACCTACAGACAGCAATACTCAACACCAGAGAGTTATTGAAATCATTAGATCATTCTGTTGTAGAGCCTGAGCATATTATGGCAAGTATTTGCTTGCTTGATGAAATCAAAGAAACTCATTTCTATAAAATTCTACAAAGCCTAAAAATTGAGCCTGCAGATATGGCAGCTAAAATCAAAAGCTATTTAAAATCAAAACCAAAAGCAAGTCCATTAGCCGTCGCCAATGATCAATTGGCTATTTCAGCGAATTGTCAAGATTTTTTGAATGCATCAGAAAAGATTGCAAAAGATCTGAAAGATGACTATATCTCTCTAGAACATTTACTATTGGCTGCTTTTGATACAAAGGATGCTCTTCCTAGGATTTTCCAAGAACTTGACCTGAGAAAAGATCAAGTTAAAAAAGTAATTGCTGATGTTCGTAAAGGTCAGAAGATTACCAATGATAATCCTGAAGCGACTCTAGATGCTCTCAAAAAATTTGGTAAAGATTTAACAGAAATTGCAAGCCAAGGTAAATTGGACCCAGTAATTGGTCGTGATGAAGAAATTAGAAGAGTTATTCAAGTTCTATCGCGTCGCCGTAAAAACAATCCAGTTTTGGTTGGACCTCCTGGCGTTGGCAAAACCGCTATAGCAGAGGGTTTGGCGCTTAGAATAGTCAACAAGGATGTCCCAGAGGGTCTAAAAGATAAAAAAGTTATTGAATTGGATATGGGCGCTCTTATTGCTGGCGCCAAATTTAGAGGAGAGTTTGAAGAAAGACTCAAGGCTGTTCTTAAAGAAGTACAAGCGAGCGAAGGTCAAATAATTTTGTTTATTGATGAGTTGCATACAGTAGTAGGAGCTGGTGCCTCAGAGGGTTCTATGGATGCTGGTAATTTGTTGAAACCAGCACTTGCTCGAGGGGAGTTACATTGCGTAGGAGCAACTACTCTAGATGAGTATCGTAAATATATAGAAAAAGACTCTGCTCTTGAAAGAAGATTTCAAATGGTTTTGGTTGATGAGCCTAGCGTTGACGAAACGATCTCCATTTTAAGAGGACTCAAAGCCAGATATGAAGCGCATCATGGGGTTCGTATCAAGGATAATGCTATCGTAGCTGCAGCAAAGCTTTCTCATAGATATATTGCGGATAGATTTTTGCCGGACAAGGCAATTGATCTTATTGACGAAGCTACTGCTAAATTGAGAGTTGAAATTGACTCTTCTCCACAAGAATTAGATCATCTTGATCGAAGAATTATGCAACTCAAAATTGAAAGAGAAGCAATCAAATCTGATACTGACTCAAGCTTGGAAAACAAAGAAAGATTAGAAAAAATCGATACTGAACTAGTTGGTCTTAGTAAAGAGGCGGAGGCGCTTAGAAACAGATGGCAAGCGGAAAAAGGCGCAATAGTAGGCGTTAAGGATATCAAACAAAAAATAGAAGAAACTAAAATTGCTATTGAAGCTGCTGAGCGAAAAGCTGATTTGCAAAAAGCTGCTGAACTTAAATACGGCACTTTGCTTGAACTAGAAAAGCAACTTAAGTCTGTCGAAGAAGCTTCTCTCAAAAAAGATTCGCCATTGCTTAAAGAAGCAATTGATGAGCATGATATTGCTGATGTAGTCTCGAATTGGACTGGGATACCTGTTAATAAAATTCTTGCCCAAGAATCTGAAAAATTAATGCACCTAGAAGATGAGCTGCATAAAAGAGTTGTAGGTCAGGATATCGCTGTTGAAGTTGTAGCTCAAGCGGTCAAGCGTTCTAGAGCTGGACTATCCAATCCCAATAAACCAATAGGATCTTTTATGTTTCTTGGACCGACTGGTGTAGGTAAAACAGAACTTTCGAAAGCGCTTGCTGAAGCACTTTTTGATGATGATCAGGCAATTATTAGAATAGATATGTCTGAATATCAAGAAGAGCATACGGTTGCAAGATTAATTGGTGCGCCTCCTGGTTATGTAGGCTACGATGAAGGCGGGCAGTTAACTGAGGCTGTCAGGCGCAAACCCTATTCTATAGTGCTTTTTGATGAGTTTGAGAAAGCTCACCCAGATGTGTCAAATGTGCTTCTGCAGATTTTAGATGAAGGGCATTTGACTGATGGTAAAGGCAAAAAAGTTGATTTCAAAAATACTATTATAATTATGACTTCAAATTTCGGCAGTGAATATATCATCGAAAAACAATTGCATAGTGAGATTAATGCTCTACCTAATAGTCAGGAAAAAATAAAAGAAGAAATTATGACTATGATGAGAGTTAGGTTTAGACCCGAATTTCTCAATAGAATTGATGAAATCGTCATCTTCTCTCCATTGCAAATGAGTCAGATGAAACATATAGTTGAGATTCAATTGAAAGGACTTAATGAAAGACTTAAAGAAAGAAAAATTGAAATGGAACTTACAGATTATGCTTTGGAGCAGTTGGGTATTATAGGTTTTGATCCTATTTATGGAGCCAGACCTGTTAAAAGAGTGATTCAACACAGTATAGAAAACGCATTGGCGAATTTGATTCTCTCCGGCAATTTAGTTAACAATTCTAAAGTAGTCGTCGATTATGATGAAGGTTTCAAGTTTGAAGTTTTAAAAGCTCAAAAGACAAGTAATTGAAATGAGTAAAATTGCATTATTGCCTGAGCATATAATTAATCAAATCGCCGCGGGTGAAGTGGTCGAAGGTCCTTCGTCTATTATCAAAGAACTTGTCGAAAACAGTATAGATGCTGGTTCTACAAGAATAGAGATTTTGCTTAGCAAAAATCTTTTACATATTGAAATCGCTGATAACGGTTGTGGTATGAGTCGCGAAGATCTTGAAATAGCCTTTAAGAAACATTCCACGAGCAAAATCAAATCTACAGAAGATATCAATAAAATTTTGACCAATGGTTTCAGAGGAGAGGCATTAGCAAGTATTTCTGCAATCTCAAAACTTACTTGCATTAGTAAAAAAGCTGAAGATCAAATAGCTTCTAAGATTTATTTGGAAAATGGCAAGCAAATTATTTCAGAATCAGGCGCTCAAACAGGCACTAGAATTGTTGTTGATGATTTGTTCTTTAATACACCAGCTCGTTTGAAATTTCTTAAATCTGATAATAAAGAAAAAAATCTTGTTGTTGATATGGTGCGAGCTTTGGCTTTGGCTAATCCAAAAATTGCCTTTACTTTTAAGCTTGATAGTAAAGAGATTTTGAAAACTACTGGTTCTGCTGATCAAGCACAAACAGTACTTGAGGTTTTTGGGTCAGATATATCTTTGGTCAAGTTGAATTTGCAAAGAGGAGATATCACTGTTTCTGGTTGGGTTTCGGATAGGTTTTATTCAAGATCTGATAAAAGAGGGATATTTACTTTTCTCAATAATAGAGTAATACAGTGCTACATCATGAAGTCTGCTATCGATTCTGTGTATAAAGATATTTTAGGACCATCTAAGTATCCAATTGCTGTTATAAATCTTGAGCTTCCTTGTGAGCATGTCGATGTCAATGTGCATCCAGCAAAAAAAGAAGTTAGATATCAAAACACCAATGCCATTTATCAAGCGGTTGGTGATTCAGTTGCAAAGGCTCTTGCTAATTCTCTTTATGAATCCAACATTAGTTTTCAGATCAATTTCCAAGATACTCAAATGAGAGAATTGCCGGTGCAAGCCTCTAGGCAAGTAGAGTTTATTACAGATGTCAAATCATCTAGAATAGAGACTTTGGCCTTTCAAAATTTGGCTAGCCCGAAACCTATTTCTGAAGAAATATCGCGTGAATTTAGTTTTGAATCTAGAAATTTTGTATCAAGATTAGGTTCAGTTGACATTGATCTAGTTGATAGTTTGAGTCCTAGAGAGATTATTACTGAGCATGGCAATAAAACCATTTTTGACTTGGTGGTTAAAAATGCTGATATCAATAAATCTATAGTTTTGAAAGGACAATTTATCGGTGAGAATTGGATCAAAGACAAATATCTAGGCTTTTTGAAAAGCTTGGGGCAAGAAATACTCGATAAAAAACAGCTGGAGATTGGCTTTGGGGCTGTAAAGCAACGAGAAAATTCCAGACCTAGTTCTAAACCTTCCAAAACTCAATTAGAAGAAATCTGGCAGCGTGATAATTATACTTGCGTTTATTGCAGCAAGTCGCTGATTCATCCTGATCAACTTAATCAAATGCTAGTTACTGCTGAGAATCCCGAAGAGCTTAAATCGCATCTTGCTACTTATGATCATCACTTACCAGCGTCAAAATACGCTGAACTCAATAAAGACTCTCGCAATCTTTTTGCTAGTTGCGTTGCTTGTAATCTCAAAAAATCTGATAGTCTAGCTTCTAAGACTTGGTCCCCAAATTAACCACCATACTCAGAAATCTCTTGCTGGAGATTTGGTGGTAGGTTCATAACTTTTTTACGATAAGCAAAGGCGATTTCTTCTACTATGTTTTTGACAGAAAGCATAAATCTAACTTGCCCATTACGAGTGATCGGTATATGCCTATACGATCCAGCGGCCATGCGGTTTAGCGCAAAAGCAATCGGGTCGTTCTCTGAAAGAGTCTGTGGATTGGGGGTCATGTAATCATCAACCAAAGCCTTTTCTAGATTGACATTGGTGTCAATAACTTTTTTTAAGACATCACGCTCCGTGAAAATTCCAATAGTGTTTTGGTTTTTGTCTATAATAGTCACGCAACCAAAATTTTTGTCTTTGAGTAATCTAATCACTTCTTTGAGTGACATCCCTGAGTTAACACTTACTACTGGAGCAAGGTTAAGTGTCCTGATGGGATCCTCTATATTGATACCAGATTCAATGACATCTCTATCACCAGAACTGGCTTCATCCATAATTTGAAATTCTTCGTCTAAATATTCTGAAGACATAGTCATAGTTTTCCCTCTTAGCCTCAATCATTAGTTACTGTGAGACATTTTTATTATTTATTAATAATTATACCACATTCGTCGAGTGTTTCATACTCTAGCATGATTCTTTAATAATTAGGGCATAATACCTAGTATATGCAAGAAGCTTTTATTGTAGATCTTATTCGTACCCCTTTGGGAAGAGGCAAAATGGGTTCTAGTCTTTCTGAAATCCACCCAGCAGATTTAGGAGCTATTCCGGTAGCTGCTTTAGCTCAGAGAAATAAACTTGATCCTAAAATTATTGATGATGTAATTTATGGTTGTGCCACTCCAGTGGGAGAGCAAGGCATGAACATCGCAAGAATTATTTCTTTGCTAGCACTAGATAAAGATGTACCAGGAGTACAAATTAATCGCATGTGCAGTTCTGGATTGCAAAGTATAGAGTTTGCGCAGCAAGCTATCAAAGCTGGTGATTATGATCTGATTATTGCAGGCGGCGTAGAACATATGGGTCGTGTGCCAATGGGCATCGATGGTTTGCCTTTGCCAATGTCAGCAAATCAAGACACTACTTTATCCTCAAATTATTTATCCAAGTACAAAATTAAATCTATGGGACAGTCAGCGGAGATGATCGCTGAACAGTGGGGTTTCACTAGAGATCAACTCGACGATTATAGTGTTGAGTCTCACCGTAAAGCTTTTCATGCCCAATCAAGTGGCTATTTTGATAAAGAAATTATTGCAGTCAACACCCCTGCTGGATTGGTTTCCAAAGATGAGGGAGTGAGAGCGAGCATTGATAGAGAAAAAATGAAAACGCTTCCAACTCCATTTAAAGATGGTGGAGTAGTTACTGCTGCTACTGCATCGCAAATTACTGATGGAGCCGCTGCAGCGCTCATAGCTTCTGGTGATGCTTTGAAAAAATATGGACTTAAAGCAAGAGCAAAAATTATCAAAACAGTTGTTTGTGGTTTGGATCCAGAATTACAATTAACTGGTCCAATTCCTGCAGTGCAAAAACTTTTTGCAAAAACAGGTTTAACTGTAAATGATATAGATCTTTTTGAAATTAATGAGGCTTTCGCTTCTGTTGTGCTTGCGACAGTCAAAGATCTAAATATTCCAATTGAAAAAGTCAATGTCAATGGTGGTGCCATTGCCCTTGGTCATCCATTAGGTTGTTCTGGCGCTAGAATACTTGCAACTTTAGTCAATGAAATGGAAAGAAGAAATGTCAAAAGAGGATTAATCACTATGTGTATTGGCTTCGGACAAGGTATTGCATCTGTTGTTGAATTGGTTTAAGACACTGCTTTAAAATATAGTTTAGTTAGTGTGGGTAAAACCCTTTCAATATCAAGGTCTGGGTCTTGGCTACTTCCTTTTGCCCATTCAAGCGCTGTTGACTCTATCATGCCAGCAATAGCAACAGCAGCGATGCTTAGATCAACTGAGTGTAAACCGCTTTTGTGTAAAATTTGTCTTGTGCGTTCTATTAATCTTGCTCGCATGGATTCGTATTTTGTTTTGAAATCATCGTCAATGAGTGCAAGCTCTCTACTAAATCGCAGAACGCTATCATTGTCTTTGAAGCTTTGCAATATAGATCTCAAATCTTTTCTAAGAGCGCGATACGAACTAATTCCTCTTTCATAGTCACGATTTAAATCTGACCCACCATGAGCTGCGGTAAATAATTCTTCTTCCACTTGTTCGACTAGAGCGTAGAAAACTTCTTTTTTGTCTTTGAAATATAAATAAAAAGTTCCATAGCCTAAATCAGCGGCAGTAGTTATGTCTTTGACAGTAGCTTTTTGAAATCCTCTTTGGCTAAAAACATCTTTAGCAACAGACAAAATCTTTAATTTAGTCTGTTTTGACTTGTGTGTTTTTGGCTCTAAAGCAAGCATGATTGTGATTAGTTTTTAATTTTAACCTAATTAGGTTAAGATTTAGACTTGTTATCAAAATGTCCTTAAGCACGAGTAAAAAATTAATAATTGAAGCCAAACCTTATTTGCCTGTGTTTCTCTTGGCAATCGCGGCTATGGCTTTTAGCGGCTTGATTGGAGTATTACCTTCTTGGTTCATTAAGATTTCTATTGATGGACTTGCTGCCCTAGAAGCACATAATGAAAGTTTTTGTATTTTGCCTAAGCAATTGATGTCATCGCAGTTTGTGCAAGAGCATATCAATTTGGATATGTTTTATTGGCAGGCCTCAAACCTATATTTTGTTTTGCCTTTGTCTATCATTGGCTTATTTTCCTTGGAAGCAATATTCAAATTTATTTACCAATATAATTCTCGTAAACTTGGTCTTTTGGTGGTCAAATCTCTGCGCGAGAAATTCCACCAACACATAAATCAACTTTCAATTAAACAACATAAAGATCTAGATTCTGGTTCTTTAGTTTCTGTTGTTACCAGTGATTTGCAAAGTTTGCAGTCATGGCTAGCAGAGACTGTGATGAATTTATTCTCCGAAAGTTTTAGCGCGTTTTTTTTGGCGCTCTGGCTTTTAGTAATCAATTGGAAATTAACTTTGGTCAGCGCCTTGGTCATACCTCTTTTTGCTTTGCCGGTAGTGAAGATTGGTAAGTCGATAAGATCTTATGCAAAAAAAGGGCAGGATTTTGTAGGTAATAATTCTAGTTTTGTCGCTGAGACAATTCGTAACCAAACTATTATTAAGGCTTATAATCTTGAAACTTGGCGCAATAATAAATTTTTCGAAGAGTCAAAAATACTACACAAACTTTTTGACAAATGGGCTTACTACATGGCTCTAGTTTCGCCTTTAACTAATTTAATTGGCGCTTGTGGAATAGCTGTGATTCTGTTTCTTGGCTTGCAAGCTGTTTCCCAAGAGCTTTTGACGGTTGGTGAGTTTTCATCTTTTTTTGTTACATCTATATTGATGTATGATCCAATTAAACGATTAGGTAGAGTGGCAACAATATTTCAATCAGCACTTGGTGTTGCAGATAGAGTTTATGATTTCTTGGAGATGCCAGTTCAAGAAGCAAAAGCTTTGACTAGTGAGCAAGCTAAAGCTCCGGAATTTTTGGAAGGATGTATTGAATTTAAGCATGTCAATTTTTCTTATGACACTAGAAAAATATTTGATGATTTCAATTTGGTGATTCCAGCAAAAACCAGTTTGGCTTTGGTTGGACCTAGCGGTGGTGGTAAAACTAGCTTAATTAATTTGTTACCAAGGTTTTATGAAATCGATAGTGGTTCAATAACGATTGACAGCATTGATATAAAACATCTTGATCTGCATCATCTCCGTTCATACATTGCTTTTGTTACGCAAGAGCCTTTATTATTTTCTGGAACAATAAGAGAAAATATTTTACTAGGTTTAGACAACTTTCAAGAATATAGCCTAGAAGAACAAAATTCTATGGTTGAAAAAGCAGCTAGAGAATCTTTTGTAGAAAATTTTCTAATAAGGCTTGAAAATGGTTTGGATAGCGATATTGGTGAGGGTGGTTCTAAATTGTCGATTGGACAAAAACAGCGTATCGCTTTAGCTAGAGCTTTTATTAGTCAGGCTCCTATTATTGTTTTGGATGAACCTACTAGTGCCTTGGATAATGAATCTCAAGAGTTTGTGTACAGGTCAATTAATAAATTAATGGAAACACGAACGGTGATCATTATTGCTCATAGGCTTTCTACTATTAAATCTTGTGACAAAATTGTTTATTTGAAAGAAGGTAAAATTCTTGAAGCTGGTAGTCATGAAGAGCTTTTGAAGCAAGATGCAGCTTATGCGGCGCTGTTGAAATAACCCTGCCCTGCGCGTCATCCTGAGGGAGCGCCGCGACCGTCAGGATCCACGATGCATCAGGTATTTGGATCCTGACGTCGTGGACTTCGTCCACTCCTCAGGATGACGAGACTAGAGTAAATTTATTAATGCTAAAATTTAAAAATGCGAATTTTATTAATATGCATTTTGGCAATTACCATGCAAGCAATGGCAGCAACCCCTCAAGCAGCTCCAGCCGCGACTACTGAAGCTCCGATTGCAAGCCTGAGCCCAGATCTAGATGTAGATAAAGTCAAAGTCAAACAAGGTGAGTTTATCTATGCAACAGTCAAGAACTCACAATCAGAACCAAAGCTTTGGTACGGCGGCATAGAATATAAAATGTTCAAAGTAGAAAAAGATGGGCAAAGTTTTTATAGAGCTATTTTGCCAGTAGAAAATCTATGCAAGCCAGGCGGCTATGCAGTGCTTGCAAAAGTTGGAGAGAGCTGGCAGGAAAGAATTGATATTAAAGTTGATGATAATAAAAAACCAGTATCTAAAATTTGGTTAGATCCAAGTAAAAGTGATCTAGAGGCAACAGATAAAGAACTTAAGGCTGTTTATAATTCTTTACATACGATAAGCACTAATAAAATGTGGGATGGTAAATTTGTTTATCCATCTAAAGCACCCAAATCAAGCCCTTTTGGCGTGAAGCGTTCATATAATGGTGGACCAGTTGATAGTTATCATAAAGGTTTGGATTTTGCCGCTAATACTGGCGCGCCTGTGCTTGCGCCTGCTCCTGGCAAGGTGCTGATGTGTGGTTATGAAAAAGACGGTTTTGTGGTGCATGGCAATTCTGTAGTTATGGATCATGGACAGGGAATCACAACTATTTATATGCACTTGAATAAAATAGATGTTAAAGAAGGTGACATTCTTAAAACTGGAGATAAAATCGGCGAAGTTGGTCACACCGGTATTTCGACTGGACCGCATTTGCATTGGGGTTTGTATCTCTATGGAACTTCAACTGATCCTGAGGGATTAGTGAGTAAGGAACTAGATTAGATCTATTAAAACTTTTCTTTACTGCCTTTTGCAATTAAAGTTACCAAAAATAAATTCACCAGAAGAGAACTTCCACCATAACTCATAAAAGGTAACGGTACTCCAGTGATAGGCATTACGCTTAATGTCATGCCTATATTTACAAAGATATGAAAAAACATCATAGAAAAAGTACCAATTGCAATTAATGATGCAAAGCGAGACTCAGCGTCTGATGCCCTTTGGATAATTTTTAAACACAAAAGCCCATAAAGAAAAACAACAAATATAGATCCAATAAATCCATACTCTTCTCCTATTGCAGAAAAAATAAAATCTGTATGTTGCTCTGGTACAAATTGTCCTTGAGTTAAATCTCCGTGCATCGGACCTTTGCCCCACATACCACCGCTGCCAATAGCGTATAGGCTTTGAATAATGTGATAGCCCGAGCCAAGAGGATCTACATAAGGATCCATAAAAATCGTTAAACGTTTTTGTTGGTAGTCTTTCAATAACCCCCAGGCAATTGATTTAAATACCATTACCAAAATATTGCCAGCCAGCAAAGACGTCACTCCAAAACTTTTGAGAGGGGATTCCCAAGCTCTATATCTCCAAGTTGTTATTGCAATTAAGATCAGCCAAAAAATGACAACTGGTATAGTGATTGAAAAATCTAGAATACCATCTTGATATTCAAAGATTTTATTGCCAAGTGAAGCCAGAATTGCTGTTGCAACTGGAGAAATTAAAACCATAATTTCGACTAGAGAAGCTCCGGCCCAAAAAATCATCCCAAAGCTAATTGCTATATAAACTAGAGTGGTACCTAAGTCTGGTTGTATCACCACGAAAAGTGCGGGTATTGCCACTATCGCAAGAGTTTTTACTATATCAATGTAATTGCGAATAGGATTGCGAGATAACCAAACAGCAAGGGTTATGATCAAACAAACTTTAGCTATCTCACTTGGTTGAATGCTAACTGGACCGAGCTTGATCCAGCGCTGTGCGCCTAGAACAGTTGTACCAAAGGCTTTTAGAGCTAGTAATAATGCGATGTTAAAAATATAAATGCTAACTACATTGCGCTGGAAAAATCCTAAATCACAAATTCGATAAATAAACATCATCAAACCTGCTCCAACTACTATATAAATAATTTGTCTAACAAGAAACTCGCCGTGAGCTGCACTAGCAAGAGCGATTAATCCAACTGCCAATATTGCAACAACATTTAAAATTAGCCCTTGATCAGGAAGACGAATATCAAGCTTCATATAGATATTTTAATGAGTTTTGCAAATTTTGGATCAATTAATTTTTTGATACCAGTAAATTCAATGTTGTAGAGTAGTTTTTCGCCTGAACCAAGCACTTGGGTGATGATTCCTTCTCCAAACTTAACATGTTTGATTTTATCCCCGACTTTGAATTCCACTTTGAAATCATTATTGCTTTTGCTTTTGGTTGCAATTTTGCGATCATAAAAGTCTGAAAGAGACTTAGTCGGTGTATCCCAGTGACTTGTATCATCTGTCTGGTTGTCGTTGTATTGATTTTTGACGGAATTAGATTTATGGAAGCTTGATTCCCTATCATTAGAAGCTGATTGCCCGTAATAGCCGCTGAGTAGCTCTCTTGGAGCCTCTTCAAGAAATCTACTAGCCATGGCATATTCAGACTGCCCAAAGACTCTTCTACGTCTAGCATGAGTCAAATATAGTTTGTCTTCTGCTCTGGTCACACCTACATACATCAATCTTCTTTCTTCTTCTATTTGGCTAGGATCATTTGACTGAAGAGATCTTTGATGTGGCAAGACTCCTTCTTCCATTCCGGCAATAAAAACTACCGGGAATTCTAGACCCTTCGCTGCATGTAGGGTCATCATAGTAACGTTACTTAGATTTGCTTTGGTATTGTCTAAGTCACTTAATAAAGAAACCTCTGCCAAAAATGAAGCTAGATCTTTTTCTTCTCTATTCGTATCAAAATCTGAGGCGACTCCTATCAATTCATGAATGTTTTCTATTCTAGATTCTGAGTCAGTATCAGCAACCTCTCTAAGCATCAACATATAGCCACTTTCATCAACTATATATTCGATGAGATCTGGAACTGCCAGAGATTTTTCGGCTTGCCTGCAAGCTTCTATGAAATCTATAAAGTTTTTGATTTTTTGTTTAACAGCTGAGCTTAAATCTGCAATATCATCAACTTCCATCATCGCTCGATAAAGACTATAACCATATCCCGAAGCGTATTCTTCTATTCTTGAAACTGTGGTTGCACCAATGCCTCTGCGAGGCTCATTGATAATGCGTTTCAGACTCTCTCCATCAGATGGATTGAGGATACATTTGAGGTAAGAAATGACATCCTTGATTTCTTTGCGGTCATAAAATCTAAAGCCGCCAACAATCACATAAGGAATATTTCTTCTCAGAAACGCTTCTTCAATTGCCCTTGACTGCACGTTAGTTCGATAAAGCACCGCAAAATCTTTTAGTCTTGATCCTGCTGCAATGCGTTTTTGGATTTCTGCTGCTATGAATTGAGCTTCCTCTAATTCATCTTGCGCTTCAAAGACTGTAATCTTGTCACCATCAGCTTTTGTGGCGATTAGGTTTTTGTCTATTCTTTCTGTATTATTGGCGATAATCGAATCGGCAACTTTTAGAATATTGGAACAAGATCTATAGTTGTTTTGTAATTTGATTAAATCAGAACTTGGATAATCTTTTTGAAATCCAATAATGATTTTGAAATCAGCTCCTCTCCAAGAATAGATACTCTGATCAACGTCTCCAACCACCGTAAGAGTTCTCTGTCCTGACTTGAATTCAATAGAAAGCCTGTCATCAGCGCCATTAATGATTGAGTCTCTATGCTCTTTCAGGCAGCCTTCTGCAATCAGTCTAATGATCTCGTATTGAGCGTGATTTGTATCCTGATACTCATCTACTAAAATATGTTTGAAACGATTATGGTAGTAAGTTCTGATTTCTGGCTTTTGTTGCAGCAGTAAAACCGTGAATAGTAGTAGATCGTCAAAATCCAGAGCATTATTGCGCGCCATCATCTCTTCGTATTTGGAATATATTTGAGAGATTTTTTCTTCTCTGAAATTAATAGACTCACTAGAAAAATCTCTAGCAAATTTTTTGTTGTTTTTGAGTTCGCTGATTCTGTATTTGATTGCTTTTGGGTTGTAAATTTTTGGATCAAGGTCTAGTGTTTTGATCGCTTGTTTAACTGTGTTAACTGAATCTGTTTCATCAAAAATTGTGAAGTTTTTGGTCCATTCTCTGATTTGACCTTCAGGGCTAGTTACTCTAAGCTCTTGAATATTTTCTCTAAGAATGCGGGCGCATACAGCGTGAAAAGTTCCTATCCAGGCATGCTTGATTTGCTCACCTTCAACAAGTTGAACTATTCTCTCTTTCATTTCTTTAGCTGCTTTGTTTGTAAATGTAACTGATAATATAGAAGCCGGATGAGCTCCACCACAGATTAAGTACGCAATTTTGTGAGTTAAAACTCTTGTTTTGCCGCTTCCAGCTCCAGCCAAAACTAATAGAGGAGATCCTTTATGTGCCGCTGCCTGTCTTTGTTCTGAGTTGAGTTTGTCGAGAATCTTGGCTTGTGACGAATAGTTATTTTCTTGAGCAATTGTCATTATTTAGTATTTCTTTATTTTGTAGTAGCGCTGCAAGCCATTAAAATGTATTGTGCTGCAAACAATCATAGTACATTTTAGCCAATTAATGGGTAAAAATTGTCTAAGAGAGTTTGATAAATAAAGATGTTTTATTACGGAGATACTATTAAAAGCGGATCAAGTGTGGGTGGCTCATCTGTTGTAGACGTTCCACTATCTACTCAGGATTTGACTGAGGAGTTTAGAAACATAACTGGTGAAGGGCATCATGCCATAGCAATGATTGGTTCCAAAGATCTTTCGATGAGCCAAATTAAAATCATCGAGATGATTGCCTTTGGATTGGCTTCTTCCGGAAACACAATAATTACTAGTGGTGGTTTTTGTGGAACGAATTATGCAACTATCAAAGGTGCTTTAAAAGCTAACCCTGAAAAACTCAAAGTTATTTTGCCTCAAACAATTGCTCAGCAAATTAAAGAAGTGCAAGATCAGTTGATTGGTGTTAAACATATCATTGAGCATCAAGAAAGAGAGCATATGCTTTTGTCAGATGCTTCTAGATTGTGCAATAGAGAGATTGTTTCTGAGTGTCAGCAATTGATTTGTTTTCTTTATCGTGATTCTAAGACTCTATTGGATGCGATTGATTATGCTTATAGCTTAAGCAAGGTTATTACTACATTCTATTTGGATTAGATTTTCAGTTTATCCCTGCCCTAAAACCAGGGTTTTTTCGTGCCTGATATGCTCATCGAGATTCTCTTTGACTTTAGTCAAAATCTCATCGCAATTATCGACATGTTCATGACTATCAGCAGCAGGGTTGATATCCACCACATCAATAATTTCATCACAAGCCTGTTCGCGGCAATGTCTATGGCCATTGAGAAAAGTATCGCCGTTCTGAAAAATGCAAAGATGTTTTTGCGTGTTGAGTGGTCTTTGGTCTAGTTCATCACCAAGCTCTTTTAGACCGTATTTGATTCCATCTAAACTTACGCTTAAATCAACTTTTACTCCATTTCCAATTTGATCCCACTTATCTAGCATTTCTTTTTGCATTCCAGCACCCCAGCTAAAACCTACTGTTACAACATTGCTGGGCTTTTCCATGTCTTTAAACATTCCTTTTGAATGCATTCTATCTTCAATCAAATTACTAATATGATCTTTGACTATATCTGTTCTTAAATTGGCTTTTGAACTAAGTCCATATCTATGCATT
>JAJTHA010000006.1 GCA_021299565.1 Candidatus Caenarcanales bacterium | reverse complement strand
TTTTCGACTTCAAGGTCGGATAATTTGGAACCTTCTATTCTCGTAGAAGAACCGGCACTTTCTATCGTTGCAGATCTTTTTAGATCATTGAGTCTATCTGGAGCAAGATGAGTTAACGCTCTCCAATTACCCTTGAAGTCTTCTAGCTCTGCAACGATGTTTAATATTTCGTCAGTGATGCCTAGCTTATTTGCATTTAACTCATTTAGCCTAAAATCCATAAAATAACCATATATAATCCAATTATACCCAATTGTATCCGAAAATATCAATAATCATATAATTGTAACTAATTGTGTATAATTTGTGGCAGCAAAAACCAGCCACAAAGTACCCAATTGTATCCAGAAATGAAATTCTTTAAAACCTAGAATGCTCTAACACTTTATCAGCACCCCAATATTCTCCAGCCGGAATACTCTCAATCAAGCTGAACAAAAGCTTTCTAAGGTTTTCGATATTTTGCGCGAAGACATGCATTACTTCTGAATGACTCACAGGCGCAGTTCCAGTATGAACTCCACTATCATAGTCAGTAATTAGAGAAATATTCACGCAAGCCATGCCCGCTTCTCTTACTAAGTGAGCTTCAGGATATTGGGTCATATTGATAATTTGCCAGCCCATTTTATGAAACCACTCAGACTCTGCTTTTGAAGAGAATCTTGGACCATTAATTACCACAACAGTGCCACCATCATGCACTGGGATATTGTGCTTACGAGCAGCTTCTAGAGCGAGTTTGCGCAACTCTGGAGTATAAGGCTCTGCCGGAGAGACATGCGTTGCGATAGGTCCATCAAAAAAAGTATCCTCGCGGCCCTTAGTTCTATCTACCCACTGATCAGCGATGGCAAAGTCTCCAGGCTTATAGTCTTTTTGCAAACTACCAGCAGCACACGGACAAATAACCGTTGAACAACCTAGCTCTTTGAAGGCCCAAACGTTTGCTCTATAGTTGATTTTGTGGGGAGGAATGCGGTGAAATCTATCGTGACGAGGAAGGAAAGCGATTTTTTTGCCGCCATATTCACCAATAAAAACCTTATCTGAAGGGGAGCCATAAGGTGTTTCCACCAAGACTTCTTCTACATTTTCAAGAAATGAATACAATCCACTTCCACCAAAAATACCTATATCTGCTCTATGTTTTTTTACTGAGTTTGCCATAAGTTGCAGATTTTAACATAGCTTTCCCTTGCTTTTCCGCCCTTAACCTTAATATAATTACAATTCATGAAAAACTACGAACTATTCCTCATCCTAAGATCTAAAAAAGACGAAGCCGAAGCTCAAAAATCAATTAGAGAAATTGAAACTGTACTCAACAAATATGGCGGCAAACTTTTAAAGAACCACGGTGGAGCTAACCAAAAACTAGCTTACCCAATCAATAAAAGAAATGATTCTTATCAAACAACTCTTGAGATTCAATCAGAAGAGAAAGACATTGCTGAACTAAGAAAACAAGTTTCACTTTTAGAAGATGTTGTTAGATTCAATATTTTCACTCTAGCTGCTTAGTTTTTCTAGTATTTAGTTCAAACAAAAAGGATAAATAAATTTATGTCATTAACTTCAATAGTTCTTTCCGGCACTATCAAAAAGAAAGCCGAACAAAAACAAACACCTAACGGCAATACTGTTACGAACTTCATGATAAATGTTACTCGCTACGATAATCGCGAGAAACAAGAAAAACAATATCCAGTCAAAGTTTCTATCTGGGGAGATGCTATCAGCGATATGCTCGGTAAATTAGACGAAGGCGCTAAAGTTATTGTCTCTGGCAGATTACAACTAGATCAGTTTACAGACAAAAATGGTAAGAACATCAAGCTATTCAATATTGAAGCTTCTAGAGTACAGTTGGCAAACGACATCGCAAGTGGCTCTGGCAGCAAAGCAAGCTCGTCTTCAAGTCCTTACGATGACTACGCTGAGACTAGCTCATATTCTGGCTCTGAGACTGATGCTTACAGCTCTGAACAAGAAGTTCCATTCTAATTGAAACTTTGCACAAGCTAAATATATAACTATAAAGTCATCGCGAGCATCCGCAGGATGCGTGGCGATCCAGATCCAAGTTGTAAACTGGACTGCCGCGCCGCTTTGCGGCTCGCAGTGACTTGACATTATTCTTTAATGACTTAGTGAGTGAATAATTAGATTTATCTAGTAACCGGTAACAATTCTAATCGGCTCTTTTGAGCGCTTAGCTTCTTTCACTTGTATCAATTTAGTAGAATACAATTGCTCAATTTTGCTTGAGACTTTGTGGCACTCTGTAGTAGAAGCTCGCTTCATTTGCATTTCATCAGCACGTGATTGTAATTTGAGCAATGAGACTTCTGATAGATATTGCGATCTGAGTATAGCCTTCTCATCTTCTAATTCTTCAATTTCTCTAGATAGTTTTTGATTAGCGACATTGAAATGAATATTTACAAAGCCAAGCACAAAAGCCATTACAAAAACTAAAGCAGTGATATTGAAAATAGCAGCTCTGTTATTCATCTAAAAATAACTTAGCACCGCTTTTGCTTAAGTGCAAATTACTTGACTAAAGAATCTCGATAGCTCTTAATTTAGCGCTTCTACTTCTTGGATTAATCGCAATTTCTTCTTCAGTAGCAACAAGTGGTTTGGGGGTGAGAATCTTGGCGTGACCAGAAGCCTTAAGGGCGCGAAATGCATTTTTGACTATCCTGTCTTCAAGTGAATGAAATGAGATTACAACAATTCTTGAGCCGGGCATGAGAACTTCAAGATCTGGCTTAAGGACTTTTTCCAAAACATCCAATTCTCTATTAACAAAAATTCTCAATGCCTGAAAAGTTTTGGTCGCAGGATGTATTCTAAAAGTCTTACCATGAGCAGACTTGATAAAAAGCCCTTTAATTAGTTCGGCTAATTGCCGGCAAGAACGTATAGGTCTTGCTCCAACAATGGCTTTTGCTACTTGACGTGATTTGTTTTCTTCACCATATTGATAAATAATATCGGCAAGCACTTTTTCTTGATATTTATTAATCACCTGAGAAGCTGTCAGCGAAAGCCTTCTATCCAATCTCATGTCAGGTTCATATTCGGAATCAAAATTCAAAGCTCTTTCTGGGTCGTCTAGTTGAATAGAACTCAAACCCAGATCAAGCAAAATTCCACCATTGATTTCTATATTGCTTTCTTTACTATAATTATAAATCTCAGAAAAATTTTCATTCACTAAAGTCCAATTCTTGAGATTATGTCCTTGAAGTCTATTTATAACTTCTTCATCTTGATCAAAAGAGTATAAATGCCCACTGTCACCCAAAATATCTAAAATCATTCTAGAGTGACCCGCACCGCCAGTAGTGCCATCTATGTAATTTAAGCCTGGTGCAATCTTAAGAAGTTCTATAACTTCTTGGGGCATCACAGGTTTATGAGAATAAGTACTCATTCTTACGCTAGAATAGCATGCATGAACGCGAAAGCATTAATATCAGTATCCGACAAAACTAATCTAGAACAGCTTTTGACCTTTTTGAAAAGCAAAAATTATCAAATCATCAGCACGGGCGGCACTGCAAAATTTATCAAAGAACTAGGCTATGAAGTAACTGAGGTTCATGAGATCACAAATTTTCCAGAGATGCTAGGCGGTAGAGTAAAAACTCTTCATCCAAATATTTTGGGAGCGATATTAGCAAGACGCGAAGAAGAACAAGATCTAGCTGAACTAAAATCTCACGAAATAGAAACTATTGATTTGGTAGTTGTCAATCTCTACCCTTTTGCCAAAACTATAAAACAAGAAAATTTGGTTTTTGAAGATGCCATAGAAAACATTGATATTGGTGGACCGACACTTTTAAGAAGCGCTGCCAAAAACTACAAATCAATTACAGTTTTATCCAAACCTAATCAGTATAAAGCTTTCATTGAGACTGCAAGCAAGTTCGAGAACGACAGCAAAGAAATCTTAGCTCTCAGAGAAAAACTAGCAATAGCTGTTTTTGAACAAGTCAGTAATTATGACAATATTATTCATCATTTCCTAAAAAATAAACTAACCAAAACTCCTTTAGGGGCAAGCTTTGAACTATCAGAAAGTATTAGTAGTGATGATGCTTTACCAGAAACTATCAATCTAGAACTCAAAAAAAGACAGTCACTAAGATACGGCGAAAACCCACAACAAAAAGCAGCTCTCTATGTCGATGAAACTCAACCTTACGCAAGCTTAGTTGACTACAAATGCTTACAAGGAAAAGAAATTAGTTTCAATAATTTACTAGACATACAAGCAGCTTGGAACATAGTCACTGAGTACGATTCAAGCGTGCCTTGTTCGGCGATTATCAAGCACAACAATCCTTGCGGAGTAGCTATTGCTCCTAACGCAGCTTTGGCTTTTACCGAGGCACTCAGTACAGATACCATTAGTGCTTTTGGTGGCATAGTTGCTTTCAATGTAGCCGTAGATCTGGCTACTGCAACAGAATTAACTCAAATATTTTTGGAATGTATAGTTGCACCAGAATTCACTGATGAAGCGCTAGAAATGCTGGCGCAGAAAAAAAACCTAAGACTAGTAACGGCAAACTTACCTGCTGCACCGATTAAACACTACGATATCAAAAGCTTTGCTGGAGCGTATTTGCTACAAGAATCTAATGATGAACTTTTAGACAAGTCCAAAATGAAAACAGTTACAACAAAACAAGTCGAAGATCATCAATGGATAGATTTGATATTCGCTTGGAAAATAGTTAAGCACGTCAAATCAAATGCCGTAGTCGCTGTAAAAAACGGCAAGACCATAGGCATAGGCTGCGGTCAGACCAATCGCGTCAAAGCCGTTGAAGATTGCCTGCGCAATATGGATCTAGACACCAGAGACGCAGTTCTTGCTTCTGATGCCTTCTTTCCGTTTGCAGATAATATTCACCTTGCTGCCCAAAATCATATCAGCGTCATTATTCAACCTGGCGGCTCAATAAAAGATCAAGAAGTTATTGATGCATGCAATGAAGCTGGCATGGCAATGGTATTTACCGGTTTAAGGCATTTTAAACATTAGTTAGTAAATAAGCCTAAATCAGGTGTTAAAATCAGGTTTTATATGGCAACTACAACAGAAATCATAGGCAAAATCGTTCAAGTAATTGGACCAGTAATAGACGTAGAATTTCCATCAGGAAAACTACCAGCAATTTATAACGCTATCAAAATTCATGGCACAAATCCTGCAGGACAAAAAGTGGATTTAACCACCGAAGTACAGTTAATATTAGGCGACAACAGAGTTAGAACTATCGCAATGAGCTCTACAGAAGGTTTGACGCGAGGCATGGTAGCAACAGATACTGGCGCTCCTATCTCTGTTCCAGTTGGAGCTGCGACACTAGGGCGTATCATGAATGTTTTAGGTGAGCCGGTTGATGAAGCAGGCACTCTAAACGCTATCAAAACTCTTCCTATTCACCGTGAGCCACCAAAGCTTTCTGAACAAAACACAAACATAGAAGTTTTTGAAACTGGAATCAAAGTTATCGATCTTCTTACTCCATACGTCAAAGGTGGAAAAATTGGTTTATTCGGAGGAGCAGGTGTTGGCAAAACCGTTCTAATTATGGAATTGATCAACAACGTCGCTAAAGCTCACGATGGTATTTCTGTGTTCTCCGGCGTTGGAGAAAGAACCCGTGAAGGTAACGATTTGTGGAACGAGATGAAAGAATCTGGAGTTATCGACAAAGTTGCTCTTGTTTATGGACAAATGAATGAGCCGCCAGGAGCTCGTATGAGAGTAGGTTTGACAGGTCTTACTATGGCTGAATATTTCCGTGACGAAGAGAATAAAGACACTCTTCTTTTCGTTGATAATATTTTCAGATTCACTCAAGCAGGTTCAGAAGTTTCTGCGCTATTGGGTCGTATGCCTTCAGCGGTAGGATATCAACCAACATTAGCTAATGAGATGGGTCAACTACAAGAAAGAATTACTTCTACTACAAAAGGTTCTATCACTTCTGTTCAAGCGGTTTATGTACCTGCGGACGATTTGACGGATCCAGCTCCAGCAACAACTTTCTCTCACTTGGATGCAACAACTGTTCTTTCAAGACAAATTGCAGAGTTGGGAATTTATCCAGCGGTAGATCCACTTGACTCAACTTCAGCTGCTCTTAAAGGAGATATTGTTGGTCAAGAACACTACGCGATTGCTCGCGGAGTGCAAAACATTTTGCAAAAATACAAAGAGTTACAAGACATCATTGCGATTCTTGGTATGGATGAATTGTCTGAAGAAGATAAGCAAGTGGTTTATAGAGCACGTAAAATCCAAAAATTCTTGTCTCAGCCATTCTTCGTTGCTGAAGTATTCACTGGTTCACCAGGCAAATACGTGAAGCTCTCTGACACTATTAGAAGCTTTAAAGAAATACTTGAAGGCAAACACGATGCCTTACCTGAACAAGCTTTTTATATGGTTGGTAGCATTGAAGAAGCTATCGCTAAAGCTGAAAAACTCAAAGGCTAAATGCTTCTTGGATTTATTATTGCTTACCTGGTAATCACTTTATTACTTGGTTTAGGGCTTAGTAAATTCATCAAAAGCTCTAGCGATTACGCCCTTGCAGGTAAACGCATGCCGGTATTGATAACCGCTTCTGCTTTGTTTGCAACTTGGTTTGGCTCAGAAACAGTAATGGGGGCAAGCAGTGTATTTGCTGAAAAAGGTCTAATTAGTGTTATTGAGGATCCATTCGGAGCCGCTTTATGTTTGTTTTTACTTGGAGCATTTTTTGCAAAAAATCTCTATAACCTCAATCTAATTACTATGGGAGATTTTTTTGCCAAGCGCTTTGGTCCTAAAGCTGAGACTTTAGCGGCTATTTTCATGATACTTTCTTATTTCACATGGACATCAGCTCAATTAATTGCTTTTGCTAAAATACTTACTCTTATCACTGGGCTCTCAGAACCAGTAGGGATATGGCTTTCGGGGCTACTAGTTTTCGCTTATACTTTTGCCGGTGGCATGCTTGCCATTACTATTACAGATTTTATTCAAACGATAGTTATAATAATTGGTCTTGCTTTTATAACATGCAGCTTTGTTGGTCAAGCCGGAGGACTTGAAACCCTGGTACTAGAACAACCAAAAAATTTCTGGAAATTTACTCCAGCAAATGATTTCAAATCAATGATGGAATATATTAATGCCTGGCTAATTATCTCTTTGGGCTCAATTCCTCAGCAAGATGTGTTCCAGAGAATCATGTCCGCAAAAGACTCCAAAACTTCTGTAGCGTCATGCTATCTTGGTGGCGCCATGTATTTGAGTATTGCTGCTTTGCCACTAATAATAGCTATTGCAGCCAAGAAAATTTATCCAGATCTACATGGAGAATCATTACTGATAACCGCAGTCATGAGACAGGGAGATACATTGACGCAAGTAATGTTTTTTGGTGCTTTGATGTCAGCAATTATGAGCACTGCGAGTGGCTCAATACTGGCGCCAGCAACTACTTTTGCTGAGAATATCCTAAAACCAAGTTTGAAAAATGTAAGTGATAAAAAATTGTTGTGGTTAATGAGAGCCTCTGTGGCAATTATGTCGCTGGCTGGAATACTTTTATCATTCACCAATAGTAGTATTTATGAACTGGTGGGAATGTCTTCAGCACTGAGTTTGGTCGCACTTCTAGTGCCACTGGTAGCAGGATTATGGTGGAAGCCAGCGAATGAGATCGGTGCAACTGTTTCAATGCTTCTTGGGATAGGAGTTTGGGCAATTTATGAATTTATGATCCCAAGTATAATTCCTGCAATGCTTTTAGGACTTTTTGCAAGCATAATCGGTATGATTGCGGGTTCTAAATTTAAAACTGCTTAACGAATCGTTGATCGCCATTAAACATCATACGAATATCACTGACTTTGTGTTTGAGCATAGTAAATCTATCCAAACCCAATCCAGCAGCAAAGCCTGAATATTTACTAGAATCTATGCCAGCCATCTCAAGAACATTTGGGTCTATCATCCCGCAGCCCATCAATTCTAACCAACCACGACCGCCACAAGTATTACAGCCTTTGCCTAGACAAAAAACACACTGAGCATCAAGCTCGGCAGAAGGTTCAGTAAAAGGGAAGAAATCTGGTCTTAGTCTAGTTTTGGTTTCTTTACCAAAAAACTTTTTGATAAATTCATCAAGTACCCATTTCATATGTCCAAAATTTATATCAGTATCAACCATCATCACTTCTAATTGATGGAAAAAAGGCATTTTGCGAGCATTGACTTCTTCATTACGATAAACTCTACCGTGTCCAACAATTGCAAATGGTGGTTTGAGCTTTTCCATCGCTCTAATTTGAATCGAGGAAGTATGAGATCTCAAAAGCAATTCTGGATTGATTTTGGTATAAAAAGTATCTTGCTCATCTCTTGCTGGATGATCTTCAGGCGTATTTAAAGCAGTGAAATTATAATAAGTCGTTTCTATTTCTGGACCATCAACTTCAACAAAACCCATAGAGTTAAAAATTGAGATTATTTCATTGGTTACTTGACTTAAGGGATGCTCATGTCCATAACTGATCCCTAAAGCAGGTAAGGTTACATCGATTTTTTCAGATTGTAGTTTTTGATTTAATTCTTGGCTTTCGATTTTAGTTTTAGATTTTTCAAAAGCATTATTGATGATTT
>JAJTHA010000065.1 GCA_021299565.1 Candidatus Caenarcanales bacterium | reverse complement strand
GATGCTTATGATTGGATTAGGGATAGATCAAATGACGAATCCTTTCTGAGAAATCTTGTAGAGTCAACTCTGAATTTTTCTAATGTTGCAACTTGTAGAAGAATAGGTTATTTCTTAGAATCAATAAAAGTTAATACCAGGCTGATAAATAAAATATATAAAAGGCTTCATCAAACTAGTTCTTTTATACCTATGCTGCCTGAGCTTGAGAACAGAGGTAGAATTAATAGAAAGTGGGGTGTGCGACTCAATGGTGCTATCTAAAGAATTACTTGAACTCGCAATCAGGCAAACGTCTCAGCGAACAGGTTTCATTCCTGATTTAATTGAAAAAGATTACTACTGCTCTTTAATATTAAAAGCCATATTTTCCAATGCTTCGCATCGGTTAATATTCAAGGGGGGAACTCTTTTAAATAAAGTACATGTTGGCTTTTATCGTTTAAGCGAAGACCTGGATTTCTCCGTCTCAATAGTAGAAGACACCGGACGCAAAGCCAAAAGCTCTATGATGAAACCTATTAAAACGATATTAGATAATCTTGTTAAAAATACTGAAGGATTGAGTTTTAGGGATCCTTTTCAAGGACACAATAGTTCTTCGCAATATAACGCATGTTTTGAATATGAGTCAGTCTCTTCAGGAAACAAAGACACAGTGCTCTTTGATATTGGTCTTAGGGAAGAAATTTTAATTTCACCTGAAATGCTTAACGCGCAAACTTTAGTTACAGACCCAATTACGGGCAATCTACTGATCGAACCTTTCCCAGTCCAATGCCTCTCTAAGACTGAAGCCTATGCCGAAAAACTTAGAGCAGCATTAACTCGAACTAAACCTGCAATTAGAGATATTTTTGATTTGGATTTTGCTCTTCGTAATCAAGTTATAGATTTGAGCGATAAACAATTACAAGATTTAGCCAAAATCAAATTATGCAAACCAGAAGTTCTGGAAATAAATCTTTCAGATAGTAAAAAACAAATTCTCAAATCACAACTTGAGGCTCAATTAAGACCCGTGCTTCGAGAAGAAGACTATATGCAATTTGATTTCGAGAAAGCGTGGAGTGATTTGCAAAGAGTAGCTGAAAAGCTTACATAATGTTTATTTGTTTGAGTTAGAAGTTGTTTCTATCGAAATTTATATTCTTCGTTGAAAGCACAAAAAAGACATCCTGATGTCTTTTTTGTTAAGCAGCGGACAGAGAGGGTAGCAAAAATGTGATTTTAATCACATTTTTGCGCGTTCAACGTATGCATGTATAACTAGAAGTTGCTTATTGAGATTAATAGTTTTCATTGAGAGCGTTCGATGCAAAACTTTTTGGTGTGAGCATAGAGCGCAGAAATATGACTTGGGTCATATTTCTGCTACCCCCAGCGGCGGACAGAGAGGGTTTAGGGGATTGTGCCCGCAAGTGATTTTTGAAAAAGAAGTTTTAGGACCCCGAAGGAACGAAAAAACGATTGATAATCGTTTTTTCAGTGAATCTCCGTGTTTGTCACATTTGTAAAATATAAATTACCCCAAATTGGGGTAATTTATATTTTGATAAAAAGTGGCGGACAGAGAGGGATTCGAACCCCCGGTGGCTTGCACCACGACGGTTTTCAAGACCGCTCCTATAAACCGCTCAGGCATCTGTCCATTACGAATTCTACTATAGGACTCTCAATAATAGTGTCGACTTCCTGCTTTTTTAATGATTAAAGCAAAAGATAATAATTGTCGATTCATCTCTATTCGCAAAAGTTCTGAGCGCTGCTATCATAATTTTTATTATGAGCAACAAAAAAATTAAAACCAAAGACGACATAATCAAATTATGCAACGCAAATGACGTTAAATTCGTTAGATTACAATTCTGTGATATTCACGGATTACCCAAAAATCTTTCTTTACCAGTAGAGCAATTAGACAAAGCTCTAGACAATAAGATGATGTTAGATGGATCATCAATTCGTGGTTTTAGAAATATCGAAACATCAGACATGTATTTTTTCCCAGATATTTCTACATTTAAAGTTCTTCCATGGAGACCACGTGAAGGTGCTGTTGCACGTTTCATTTGTGATATCTACAACCCGGATGGTACGCCGTTTGAAGGCTGTCCAAGAAACAACCTTAAGCGCGTTTTGAAAAAAGCAGAGGACATGGGATATGTTTTCAACATTGGTACTGAGTGTGAATTTTTCTTGTTTGAAAGAGACGCAGATGGCATGCCAACTCTAAACTTCACAGACAAAGGTGGCTACTATGATGTTGAACCTTCTGACTTAGGTTCAGATGTAAGAAGATCTATCATCTTGACTCTTGAGGAAATGGGTTTTGAGATTGAAGCTTCTCACCACGAAGTCGCTCCTTCACAACATGAGATCGATTTCAAATACGCAGATGCTTTGACCACTGCTGATAACGTGATTACTCTCAAGTGGGCATCAAAAACGATTGCTGCTGAGTATGGCATGCACGCAACATTTATGCCAAAACCAATTGTTGGTATTAATGGAAGTGGTATGCATACGAACATGTCACTAAGCGACGCTAACGGCAATAACGTTTTTTATGATTCAAGCAAACCAGATGGAATCTCAGACATCATGAGATATTTCACTGCTGGTCTTCTAAAATATGTAAAAGAATTTAGTGCTATAACTAACCCGCTTGTAAACAGCTACAAGAGATTGGTTCCTGGATACGAAGCGCCTGTATACATCGCTTGGTCACAACTAAACAGAAGCGCTCTAATTAGAGTTCCTGCTTCTAGAGGTTTAAGTACACGTGTAGAGTTGCGTTGTCCAGATCCTGCAGCTAATCCTTATTTGGCTTTTGCTGTATTGCTTGAAGCAGGTTTGGATGGAGTTATCAACAAGACTCAACCACCAGCTGAAGTGAATGAAAATATCTATCACCTCGAAATGAAAACTCGTGAAGAGCGCAATATCAACGCACTTCCAGGAGATCTCAATGAGGCAATTGTATTAATGGAGCAATCTTCATTGTGCAAAAAAGCTCTTGGTGATCATATCTACTCTCACTATATTGAAACTAAACATAAAGAGTATCAAGACTTTAGATCTTCAGTTTCTCAGTGGGAAATAGATCACTATCTAAATCATTTCTAATTAGAAAAACTTGTTCTTTCTAAATCATAAGCGGGGTCTTTAACGATCTCGCTTATTTTTTTGATGTGATCTGCGCAAAGAATTTCTACTTTGACCCCAGCATTCATGCACATTTGAGCCGCCAAGATTTTACTGTACATGCCACCCATGCCAGAACCTGAACTGCTCTCACCAGCTAAGTCTAAAATTTTCTCATCGATTTTGTTAACGGTTTTTATTAACTGTGCATCAGGATATTTATGTGGATCTTTATCATATAAACCTTTAACGTCACTTAAAATAATTAGGCTTTTAGCGCCAAGCAATGTCGCAAGACGCGCTGCCAGACTATCATTGTCGCCATATTCTAACTCTGCTGATGATACTGTATCATTGGCATTTACGATTGGAATAATATCTATCTCAAACATTTTCTCAAGAGTATTTTTGATAGTAGCGTCTCTATCTTTGTCGTGTAGACCTTTATGAGCGATTAATACTTGACCAACATTGACATCATAATATTTGAAAATATTCTCGTAGGTTTTCATCAGCTCTACTTGCCCTACAGAAGTGATTGCTTGCTTGTAACTTCTCACAACACTGGTATCTTGGCTGTTTAATTTTGATTCAAGATTTTCTCTTCCAATACGATTTATGCCTAAGCCCATGGCACCCGAGCTAACAATCAAAACTTTATATCCGGCTTGACGCAAGATATCTGTTTCACAAGCCAGTTGATTAATGACACTGTAGTTAATACCTTTATTTGTGCCTTTGGTAATAGAAGTGGTGCCAATTTTAAGTACGATTATTTTCACAATATGTATATCTCGAGGTTTCGTGGAATACTAAATATTATGGCAGAAAAAGTAAAAATCGTTAATGGCAAAGCACAAACTCCTGATAATCCAATCGTACTTTTTATAGAAGGCGATGGAACTGGCCCAGATATATGGAAAGCTTCTAAGGCAGTTTTAGATGCAGCAGTTGAAAAAGCTTATGATGGCAAACGCAAAATCGAATGGAAAGAAGTACTTGCCGGTGAAAAAGCTCTTACTCTCAAAGGTGAATACTTACCTCAAGAAACACTTGATCTTATTAAAGAATATTCTTTGGCAATCAAAGGTCCACTTACTACACCAGTTGGTGGTGGCATTAGATCTCTTAATGTTGCTCTTAGACAGATTTTTGATCTCTACGCTTGTGTAAGACCAGTGAAATGGTACAAAGGCGTCCCGTCTCCAATGAAAAGACCGGATCTATTGGATATAGTTTTGTTTAGAGAAAATACAGAAGATGTTTATTCTGGTTTTGATTATGTAGCTGGTTCACCTGAAGCCAAATCTATAATCGAAGCGGTGAATAAAATCAATCCTAAAAAACAGTTAACTGCTGTAGATAGCACTGGAATTGGTATCAAACCAATCTCTGAAAAAGGCTCCAAAAGGCTGATTAGAGCAGCGATTCAGCATGCTATTAAGCAAGGACTTAAAAAAGTTCATATCGTTCATAAAGGCAATATCATGAAATATACTGAAGGTGCTTTTAGAGATTGGGGATATGAATTAGTTAAAGAAGAATTTGCTGGTCAAGCAATCTCAGAACAAGAAGTTTGGGATGGCGCTGATCCTGGCGATAAAGTTGTTGTCGGAGACAGAATTGCTGATAGCACTTTCCAGCAATTGCTTTTAAGACCTGATGAATATCAAGTTTTAGCGACTACCAATTTGAATGGAGATTATATTTCTGATGCTGCAGCAGCACAAGTTGGTGGCTTAGGAATAGCTCCAGGAGCTAATATTGGTGATACTGTTGCTATTTTTGAAGCGACTCACGGTACTGCACCAAAATACGCTGGTCAAGACAAAGTTAATCCAGGTTCAGTAATTCTTTCTGGAGTAATGATGTTTCAATTTATGGGTTGGACAGAAGCAGCTGATCTTGTTGAAAAAGGCTTAGAGCGAGCTATTGATAAAAAGACTGTTACTTATGACTTCGAAAGACAAATGGAAGGGGCTACTCTTCTTAAGTGTTCGGAATTTGGGCAGGCAATCATCAATAATATGCCAGTTAAAGTTTAGAAGAGAAAGTCTAGTAGTTATAGTTTAAAGTCACTGCGAGCCGCAAAGCGGCGCGGCAGTCCAGTTTACTTCTTAGCTCTGGATCGCCACGATTTGCTTCGCAAATCTCGCGATGACCTTAAATAATAATCGAGCTTTTCGAATAGCTTCTTGGCAAAACATTACACCATATAGGCTTTGACTTTCTTGACTTTACGTTTGAGCTTAGGCTCAGACTCTTTACCAACTATAATTTCTACTGTTACAGGTGCATGATCGGAAATTCTACCCGAGCTAAAACTTTCATTGAGATCTTTTAGAGTGCGTCCAAAAGCCGGATAGTACATTTTGCAATCTGGTTTGAAGTCTTCGAAATCTTGCATGCCTAAGCAATCATCCTTGATAATTGGCTTTGCGAATATCCAATCGATTTTGAAAGTACCCAGTCCAAAATGTCTTTTGAATTTAAATGTGTCAACAAAACCTGAATTTGTGCGTTGATTGGAATTACTGAGTTCACCATCTTTTTTCTTATATGAAAGATGTTCATCACCAGTAAAATCAAACTGAGCATCATCATCAAAAACAAAATTTTCTAATAACTTGAAGAATTTTTTTGTTTTGTTTGGAAGTAATACTGGTGTATCTGATGCAATTGGATTATTCAATTTGCGAGCGGCATTAAGCGCTGTTAAAGATGGTTGCACCACTACACTATATGGATTAATAGCATTTATAGTGGCTCTAGCTAGATTAGCAGGGTTACCTAAATAACCTAACGTTGCTTTTTTAAAAGAAACTGGCTCAGCACTTTTTTCAAAGTTATTCATATCTCCCGCAAGAATGACAGGATTACTTTGTTTTTTGACTCTAGCCAAAATCTCTGAGATTTGCTTAACCCTGCATTCTGGCTGGGTTCTATTCTCCAAATGTACATTTACTACAGTGATGATTTGATTATTTGGCAATCTAATATCAGCGATTAAAGCCACTCTCGATCCTTTTCTAAGTTCTGTTTCAATCTTTTCTTCAATTACTAATTTCGAAGAAGAGCGTCTTGCTTTTTCAAGAAAACTGAGTTTTTCTTTTTCTTCACCAAACCAGTCATAGCAATCACAAAGTCTTATAACACTAACTTTTTCTATCGGATATTTCGAAATAATGGCATTGCCATGTATTCCTCTAAATTTTGTTTTATTGATTTGAGGTGCTTTTAGAAATTCCGGGTCCAATTCAATAAATTCAGGCACAAAAGCATAATTTGCCTTTAGGGCTTTTGCCAGCTCTTGAACAACACTTCTGTAGCCAGTTCTAGGCATACCTAGATCGACCTCGTTGAGACTGAGGATGTCAGTATCTTGCAGCATTTTAATCTCATCATCAAGTTCGTCTTCATTCTTGATTTTTTCTTTTGCCATATATTGGAAATAATGTTCTGGTCTTTTAAGTAGCGCAATAATTGCATCTAGATTCATGCCTCGTTCGATATTCCAATGACTAATTCTAAAATAATCTTCTTTGATTTTTGGATGCTGCTTTAGCTTGATTTGATTATCCGGATTGCTGTGATCACTATTACAAAAAACTGTGTTTAATAATATTTGATATTTTTTATTAATTGCATCTGGAATTTCGTTTTCTTTATCGACTAATTTGCCTAGTTCGTTATAATTCAGAAAATCAAAGCCCGCAAAAGTCTTGCATTGATTGGCTTTTACGCTTGTAATGCATAGAGCAAGAGTTATTAATATTATTAGTGATTGTTTACCAGCCATAAAGAGTGTATAAAGATTTGCTTGAGAAAGGAATGAATTTACCTTGTAAAACTTCAATAGAACTAGTTTGAGTTAGATCTTTGATTTGTCCGGTGGCGCTGATTGCCGCAGAATATCCAGCATTTCCAGCAAGTATCAAATAACGGTTATTTTCAACTGCCCTAAAAATTCCGGCTGCTAAAAATTGTTTTTTAACTATGTCTTTGCCCCAAGTTTTCAGAAATCCAATATTAATGACATTGGTGAAACTATTGAACCACGAAAGGTCGCTTAGGTTAATAATCACATTTGATCCTTTAGAAATTTGCTCCCTGATTGGGACAGGGAATAATAGCTCAAAACAAATACTAGAAGCGAATTTCAATCCTAAGGCATTAATTACTTCAGGTGCTTTTTTGCCAAAGGAAAAACCGCTACCAACGGTTGAATTAGCAAGTTGTTTGAGGCTATCCGGGAAAAAATTATAAAAAGGAGTGTACTCGCCAAAAGGAACCAAAGTTTGTTTGTCGTAAAAGCTTACTTTATTGTTCTCATACAAATTTACTATCGCCAAAGCATTGTATGAATCTTCTTTGTCTTGATGAAATGTGCCATAAACAAAGATTTGGCTTTTGGATTTCAACTTGTTATACAAAAATGATTCAAAATTTGATCTATCCAAAACCGGGACAGATCCTTCTGCCCATAACAAAAGATTTTTTTTGTCTTTGATTTTGCTGCTTAGTTCTTCTTGCAATTGCACTAGTTTTTGTGGATCTGTATTTTGAGAACGGGTTTCTGGTGCTTTAAGATCAGCTTGAACCAGAGCGTAGTCCCAGGCTAGATCAGGATTTTTGATCTCGAAAACTCTATACTGATTGATTTTGATGGCACTATAAAAAATACTTATAATTAAAGAAAAGCTCAAAATAGTGCCAATCGCAAATTGTCCTTGTGGATTGAGAATACCAAAAAACGGGTTTTTGACATTCAGGCTAGAACCAAAGTTCACTTGTGAGTCCAACTTATGCACATTAAAAAAGTTGGAGATAAATAAATTGAATACAACCAGCAAAAACTCAAGACCCACCGCACCAACCGTGTCGCAGATTTGTATAATCAGGACATTTAGATATTGACTATAAGCGAGTAGATTGATGGGCACGACAAACAAGCCAAGCTCTGGACCCAAATTGAGAAGCAATTTGTGCTCTATAGCAACCCAAATGAAAGCAATTAAAACTATGTCCGAGAATTTTAGTTCTTGGATTCTATCTTCCTGTCTTTCTTTGAAAATAAATTTAGCAAAAATTATAAATGGAATCAAAATCAAGCTATGAAATAAACTTGGT
>JAJTHA010000034.1 GCA_021299565.1 Candidatus Caenarcanales bacterium | reverse complement strand
CTTCTTCTATGCTTAATTTACCTAGATGAAATTTTTTGAGAAGCTCAAAGTCGGAGGATTTGTGGGGATATTTGTTTTTCTTGGGCATGAAACTTAATGCTGTGATTTGTATGAAATCACCATTTGATTACAATATTTCACCAAACCTTCTAAGTCAGACTTGTATAGTGGTGGGTCATTGAATATCGCATCAACCAAAAATTCTTTCAAACGACAGATTTCTTTGAGTCTGCCTGTTCCACGGTGTTTCGGGTCATTTTTGGTAAGATCAATTAACTCTATTGCTTTGTAAAACGCGTCTTGAGCAGCTTGTGGATCTTCACGTTTCATGGCATTAATATGTCTTTGGATTTCACCACCAATATTGCCGAGTTGCAATGCCAGAGGAAACTCAAACCATCTACCGCCTGCTAGACCTTTATGAAAATAATTTATTTCTGGCAATCTATTAATCCTTCAACTGTATCTATAATTAGCTTTTGTGTACCACTATCTTCAACAGCCCTAGAATAGTTATTCTGATTGGGTCTCAAGTTGATCATTGAATCAAACTCTATTTCATAAGAATCGCTTTTGATATGAATATTGATCCCCCACAAATTTTCCTGTTTTGATCCTTGATCTATCAATGTTTGCTCTTCGTCAACATGCAGCTCAGACCCAATTGCCATGATTCCTTTCTCAATATCGACTACTGCTTTTGTGAATGTGATATGGCTTTGCTTGGCGCTAATAATGATTTGTTGCAAAGAAATTTCGTTTGTGATGATTTCGATTTGGTACATGAACCTATAAATCTAGCAAAAGATTTGATTAACAAAACTTAATTCAAGAAACGCTTGACCCTCGTACTCAAGTATGATACCTTATATAGTTAAGAGCCCTGAAGATGTTGATGATCTAGGCAAGCTACAAAACCCGCCGCAAACCTCAAAAAATATCCCTAAGTTAGTTTTTGAAGTTTCCGGTGGGAGCTCCGTAGCCTTAAATAGATTTCATATTTCTTCGCGTGCTTTGATAATGTTCGTCATCCTGAGGGAGCGAAGCGACCGTCAGGATCCATCATGCACTAAGTTGCGTGGACCCTCACGTCGCTGCCGGAGGCAGCTCCTCAGGGTGACGAAAACAAAGCCTGAAAGAATTACAACGCTTTTGGAGGCAGCAAGAGAGATAGAATTAAAGGAGATTAGAGATCATGGCTACAGACATCAAAAAGGACAACAACATAATGAATAAAGAATTAAAAGACAAAAAAGATAAACTAAAAAGTTTAACTGGAACCCTGTCTCAAATAGAAAAAAACTTCGGCAAAGGAGCAATCATGAGACTGGGTGATAAGCCTCCAGTGCAATTAGAGATTATTCCTACCGGAGCACTAAGTTTGGATATCGCACTTGGAGTTGGTGGAATTCCAAAAGGAAGAGTAATAGAGATCTATGGTCCTGAATCTTCTGGTAAAACCACTCTTGCTATGACTATTTGCGCACAAGCCCAAAAGCAAGGCGGTATCGCAGCGATAGTTGATGCGGAGCACGCACTAGATCCTGTGTATGCAAAAGCTCTTGGAGTGAATACTGATGATCTTCTGATTTCTCAACCAGATACTGGTGAGCAAGCATTAGAGATTACAGAACACTTAGTAAGATCAGCTGCTGTAGATATTATAGTTATTGACTCTGTTGCGGCATTAGTCCCAAGAGCAGAGATTGAAGGAGAAATGGGTGACCAATTACCTGGTCTACAAGCGCGTTTGATGTCACAAGCATTGCGTAAGCTAACTGCTATTTCTGCCAAAACAGGAACTACAATAGTGTTTATTAATCAATTACGTCAAAAAATTGGTGTAATGTATGGTTCACCTGAAACAACTACTGGTGGTAACTCTTTGAAGTTCTACGCAAGCGTTCGTCTTGATATTAGACGTATCGAATCTATCAAAAAAGATGGAGTAGATATTGGTAATAGAGTAAAAGTCAAAGTTGTGAAAAACAAAGTATCACCTCCATTTAAACTTGCTGAGTTTGATATAGTCTTCGGTAAAGGAATTAATACAGAAGGATGTATTTTTGATGCTGCTGTTGGATTTAATATCGTAGAAAAATCAGGAGCTTGGTATAGCTATAATGGCGAAAAAATTGGTCAAGGTAGAGACAATTCTATTGCAGCACTTCCAGCTGAGAAATTAGCTGAAATAGAAGCAAAAGTTTACGCAGAGATCAAAGCCAGAGCCGCTGTTGATACAGGTGTTAACCCTGCTGATTTTGAAGGCATGTCCGAAATCGATGCTCCTATTCCAGAGGATGAATTAGATGACTCTGCAGAAGAAGCGTTAGCTTAATGTTTCTAATATTTTCATAGCTAATTCCTTAGTAAACCCACGCAAAGCAGCTAGCTCCTCCAGACTAGCTGCTTTTATTTTTGATAGAGTCGGATATTTTTCAAGCAGTATTTCTTTTTTCTTGGGACCTAATCCTGGTATATCATCTAATTTACTTTTGAAGCTTCTATTTGATCTTAGTTGTCTATGATAAGTGATTGCAAATCTATGCGCTTCATTTCTGATCCTTTGGACAAGAAACAACTCAGGAGATCTTCTGTCCAAAATCAAAGGACGAGATTCTTCCGGTAAAAAAATCTCTTCTTGTTCTTTTGCCAAACTAACACAATTAATATGTTCTAGTTCTAGGTCTTTCAGTGCTTCCCATGCTGCGTTTAATTGACCTTTACCACCATCAATAATTATCAAATTCGGAATCGCTTCTTTGTTTTTGTATCTTCTGGAGATAACTTCTTTCATCGAAGCAAAATCATCATTTTGATCTTGGGAAATTTTGAATCTTTTGTATTGATTTTTTTCAGGCATGCCATCTATAAAAGTAACCATACTAGCTACAGTTGCATGTCCTTGAATATGAGAAATATCGAAACATTCTATTCTTTCTGGAGGCATTCTTAGATCTAGAGAATTTTGTAAATTATTCAAGGCTATATTGATATCTTTTGAAGCTTCTTCAAGCCTCTCAAGTTTAATTCTTTCAATTATAACTTTTGCATTTCTCGATGCAAGTTTAATTTGAGCAAGTTTTTCTCCTTTTTGAGGCGTGAGAATCTTGACTTTAGATTCTTTTTTTTCACTCAGCCATTCGCTGTAAGCCTCATAATTGGATAGTTTGTGGCTGCATAATATTTCTTTGGGTATTTGATCTGCCGGTACATTAGAATAGTATTGTTCAAAAGCTGAATCAAAAATTTCTTCTTCTGAATTTTCTTCATTGAGATCAAGTTCGACTGTGTCTCTACTAATCAATTTGCCAGAGCGGGTTTTGAAAACTTGTAAGCACGCGGTGTCACTCTCGTTGTCTATGGCAAGTGCTATTGCATCCTGATCCAAATTTTTATCATCAAAAACTACATTTTGTTTTTCATTAAAAGTTTCAAGTGCTTTGATTCTGTCTCGTATCTTTGCCGCTCGTTCATATTCTTGTTGTTCGCTGAATCTCTGCATCTCTATTTTGAGCATTTTCAAGAGATCCTGATAATCTCCTTTTAATACCATTTCTACTTGATCTAGCATTAGCTGGTAGTCTTCTTCGCTGACTAGTTTTTGACAAGGCGCTAGACATTTGCCTAGATCATAATTGAGACAGGGTCTATCTTTAAACGGTGGAATTCTTTTTTTTCGAAGAGGAAATAGCTCATTAACCAAAACCAAATTTTCGTACATGGCAGAAACATTGGTGTAGGGTCCATAAAATTTATTTTTTGAATTTCTTTTTTTGGATTTGTAATCTTCAACAGCTCTAACTGGAATCAATCTAGGATAAGCTTCATCATAAGTGATGACCAGCCAAGGGTACTGTTTGTCATTGGCTTTGAGCAGTACATTGTATTTAGGCTGATGCTTAAAGACTAAATTAGATTCAAGTATTAATGCTTCTTTTTCGCTCTTTGTGATAATCGTTTCGACATCAAAAACCTTTGGTACTAAATTGCGTAATTTGGGTCTATCTTTCCAGCTTGATTCATTCCAGTAAGAACGTACTCGGGATTTTAAATTGATTGCTTTGCCAATATAGATTATCTTCTGAGATTGGTCTTTGAAGATATAAACCCCAGGCTCATTACTTAAATTTTTGAGTTCATCTTGAACTTTGGACGACATTAATTTTAGTATAAATCATGCTTGTTACTATGCTGCCATAGCTAATAAATTTTGTTGTTTTGCTTGTATTCTTTTATCGTTATCTTTTTTGGAACTTTGAGCCCAATAGGACAATCCGAAATTATCCATTGCTAATGATATATGAGTCAATGTTCGAGCAAGTTTTGGATTCTTGACCCAGCGCATCAGAATGTTTGCGATAGAGGCTGCCAGACAAGAGCTTCCCACTATAGTTTGATCTCTTCGTCTCGATGGATCACCTTTGGCATCATTAAATATAAGCAAGATGTCCGCAATCCCTCCTCCTATATTCCTCATGTTTCCAAACAATCTTGCCGCAAATGAATCTCTGTCTTGGCTAGCAAAAAGACCGCCTCCTATACTACCCAGGAACAAAAACAATGTTGCAATTTGTTTGGGGAATGATTCAGTTTTTGTGTTGAGTGTAAACATATCTTTGAATATATCTACAGAAGTTTGGAGAACGGCTTTGCTGTTGTCTAGCATGCTGTCAGGGTGAGGGTGAGTACCACCATGTCTATCTTTGATATGTTCAAAAAGATAGCTCATCGCAGAACTAAATCCAGTCGCAAAATTTAAATTATAAAATGGCAAAAACAAAAATGAAATTCCTGGAATAAATCTAGAAAGAGCTTCTATTGGACGTTTGCCAAAACACGCCTCAATACCATTCCAGCCAAGAGTAAATGGAATAATATATTTTGCGAATAATTCACCTTGCTTATCCATTAAATGGCTGAAGTTTTTCCCAAAAATATTTGTTGAATTCGCCAAAGCAGCTAGTCCATTGAAAATCGCGCCCAATGTGGTAATACCTAAACTGAAATATGTTCTAAAGTTTTGAAACCACTGTGGTCCATTCTCAAATCGGTGAATTAATTCTGAAACTAAATCTCTTTCTTTGGTTTTATTTTCATGAGGCTTATGTAATTCTAATCTTTTGTCAGCATTATGAAGTTCTAGCTCCGGCAGCGCGAGCTGAATCTGGCCAGCATATGGCAAATCAGGGCTTTTTACGCCTATTTGTGCTAAATTCCCGATATTCATAAAGACGCAAAGCGTCAATATGTATTATAGCATTAAGGAGCTAATTAGCTTGGTAAACCTTGATAAATCAGGTATTTGAGAGCCTTCCAGAAGTAAGGCTTGTCCATAAATCAATTCTGCGTAATCTTGGATTTTAGTATCGTTTGAATTAGCTTTAAAGATCTCTTCTAATTTAGCAATAACAGGATGATTAGGATTTAATTCCAAAATTCTTTTTTGAATCGGGATATTTTGGTTAGCGTTTTTGTATAAACGCTCTAAATTAGCACTCATTGCGTGCTCATCTGCCACCAAACAACACAGAGTTTCTGTTAGTCTATCGCTGAATTTAATTTCTTTGATATTGGCTTCAAGCTGTTTAGTTAGAGTTTCAAGCAAATCTTTGTGCTCAGTCTCTTTTTGTTTGATCTGCTCTTTAGTTTTATCATCAGTTTCAAGTTCACCTTTAGCTGCTGATTTAAACTCTTTTTCTTTGTAAGTCGCCCCTGACATCACAACCCATTCATCTATTGCATCGGTGAGAAATAAAACCTCAACGCCTTTTGATTTAAGGCTTTCAAGGTAAGGTGAATTTTCGAGTTCTTTTCTAGCACTACCAGTAATGTAATAAATAAATTTACTTTCACCTGCTCTACTGATGTAATCATCAAGACTAGTTAAACTACCTGATTCAGTTTGAGTAGATTCAAACATCAATAATTCAAGAATTTTGTCTTTGTTCGCAAAATCAAGATGCACTCCTTCTTTAAGAACCTTGGCAAATTCTTTATAGAAGCTAATATATTTTTCTTTCTCTTGACTCATCATCTCTGATAATTTGCTAAGAATTTTTTTGACAAGATTTTTTTTGATATTAGTTACTTTTGGGTTTGCCTGCAAAAGTTCTCTTGAAACATTTAGAGGCAAATCGCTTGAGTCGACTAAGCCTTTAACAAATCTCAAATACTGTGGCAATAACAATTCAGCTTCATTGGTGATGAAAACCCTGTTGATATATAGGTTTAAGCCTTTTTTGTCTTCTGGCATAAACATATCAAAAGGCGCTTTAGCAGGTAAATAGAGTAGCGCAGTGAATTCATTAGTACCTTCAGCGCTATAGTGTATCCAATCACAAGGCTCATTAAAATCTCTACTGATATGTTTGTAAAACTCTTTGTATTCTTCTGGACTTATCTCTGATTTGTTTTTAGCCCAAAGTGCTTTTTGAGAATTTATCGTTTCCCAAATGTATTTATCCTCGTTCTCGTCTTCATTCTCTGAATCTTTTGTGCGAAGTTTAATTGGATATTCAATAAAATTTGAATATTCTTTCACTATGGATCTGATTTTCCATTCTTCAAGATATTCGTTGTATTCTTCTTCGGTTTTAAGTTCAAGAATAATTTTGCATCCTTGTTTGAGGTCAGCAACTTTGTATTCGTCTATTTGAGTGGCTGATAGAGTTTCAGTCTCATATTCACCTTTAGCTTCTGATGTCCAGAGCGTAAATTTATCTGAACCTGCTTTGCGAGATATAACTGTTACTTTATGGGCAACTATAAATGCTGAGTAGAAACCAACACCAAATTGTCCAATTAATTTTGGATCGAAACCTTCTTGTTTAGAAGCTTTTAGTGCGTTCATGAATTCTTTTGTGCCTGACTTTGCTATCGTGCCAAGATTGTTTATCATTTCTTCTTGGCTCATGCCAATTCCAGAATCAGAAATAATTATTTTGCGCGAATCTTTGTCGATGGCAATGCCAATTTGTGGATCTGAACTGTCGATCTTTGTATCTGTAAGTGCAGCAAATCGTAACTTGTCGATTGCATCTGATGCGTTTGACAATAATTCTCTTAGGAAAATGTCATTGTTTGAATAAAGTGAATTTATCACTAAATCAAGTACCTGAGAGACTTCTGCTTCGAATTTGTGTTTACTTTGTGTGGTCATAAGCATTGATTTTAGCATATACTCAAATGTAAAATAATGTTGTCGATGAGCAAAGTTTCGAAGCAGGTCGGATTTGTAATTATTAAGTCTTCGCGAGATTTGCGAAGCAAATCGTGGCGATCCAGTTTCTTCTGAGTGATGGACTGCCACGCCGCTTTGCGGCTCGCAGTGACATTAAAGTATACTTTCAAGATTTAGTACCTGAGCGGTATTTGGAAGAGATGCCATATGATAAAATCACACAAGTGCGTCGTCAAACTACTCAAGTTAAAATCAGCGATAATCTTTACATTGGTTCAGAACACCCAATAGTTGTTCAATCAATGACCAATACCGCAACGGACAATATCGATGCTTCTGTAGCACAAGTCAAAGCATTGTATCTGGCAGGCTCAGCAGCAGTAAGATTAACTGTCAAAGATGAAGCTGGTGCAAAAGCAATCCCTCAAATAGATCAAGCTCTCAAATCAGAAGGATTCAATATCCCTCTGGTAGGTGACTTTCATTACAATGGACATTTATTGTTGGATAAGTTTCCTGCTTGTGCTCAAGCTTTAGCAAAGTATCGTATCAATCCAGGTAATGTTGGCTATGGAGAAAAACATGATTATAATTTTGATACTATTGTAAAAATCGCCAAAGCCAATGATAAGCCTATTCGTATTGGTGTTAATTGGGGTTCATTAGATCAAGATTTACTTACTGAATTTATGGATCTCAATTCAAAAGGCAAGTTATCCAGAAAATTTAAAGAATTGACTACTAACTCATTTGTTTTTGAGGAAATAAATCAGGAATTAAATTATAAAGAAGTCATGTATTTGTGTATGATCGAAAGCGCTCTTAGATCAGCAGAACTAGCTATGCAAGCTGGTTTAAGTGAAGATCGAATTATAGTCAGTACCAAAATGTCAGAGCTTCAAGATTTAATTAACGTTTATCGTTTAATCGCTAGAGCCTGCAAATTCCCTCTGCATCTGGGTTTGACAGAAGCGGGCACGCCTATCAAAGGGATGATAGCTTCTTCGGCTGCCCTTGGGATTCTTTTACAAGAAGGTATCGGGGATACTATTAGGATGTCTTTGACGCCTGGTGTTGGTGATCCCTTGAATCCTCTTAATGACAGAACACTTGAGGTGCGAGCATGTCAAGAATTACTACAAGCTCTTGAATTGGTTTATTATAAGCCAAGCGTCACTAGTTGTCCGGGTTGTGGCAGAACCTCGAGTACTTATTTTCAATTGTTAGCTCAAGAAATAAATGAATATATTTTGCTTTCAATGAACGATTGGAAACTCAAATACCCTGGAGTAGAGAAGCTGAAAATCGCCGTCATGGGTTGCATCGTAAATGGTCCTGGTGAGTCTAAGCATGCGGATATTGGCATTAGCTTGCCTGGTGATAATGAAGAGCCAGTTGCTCCAGTTTATATTAATGGTGAATTGACACAAACTTTGAGGGGTGAAAATATCTCTAAGGAATTCAAAAATATTTTAAGTGAGTTTATAGAGAATAAATTCTCGAGATACGTTCGTCACTAAGCAATTAAATTGCTAAAGATAGTTCACGCATTTCTTGACGACGACCATCTGGTCCACTCGGATTTGGTAGCAGTTGATTTGTTCTACTGCCACCGTCGTTATGAAGTTTCCAGAGAACACGTTTGAAAATTTTACATAGTTTTGCATTTGTTTTTTGATCTAAAACTAAATTCTGAGAAGGTCCATCAGCCAATTTGCCAGCAGAATCTAGTTTTTGGAGGCGTAGGTTTTGGAAATCATTGATAGTTAGTCCTAAAAAAGCTGGTTGAGGTTTTGACACGATAGAAAAACAATCAAAAATCATGCTTTGATTTTCTATTTGAATTCGTAGTCTAAATTGCAAAGTATTGTTTTTTTCTAAGGAGGGTGCAATGATTTTATATTTTTTTGCTTGTGATATTAAGGTATTAAAATCAACTCCAGGAACTGGTTGTTGAGGCGTTCCCCAGAAATTAATGGAGCGTGCTTTCGAGGCATCTAAGTTAGTTTTAGCAGAATTAACCATTAATAGATATTATAATGCTAACTATGGCAAAAGGCCGACATCAGAGCACACCAAAAGAACTCAAGAAAAACTTTGCTTGGTTAGAAAATTATGGAGCAAAAATTATTATAGGTATCAGTGAATGTGCACGCCATAAATATAGCCCAGGCACCATTAAGCTTTTACGAGAAACTCCTGCAGGCTTCAAGGCAAATGCTTATTCCGGAAATGGCATCATGAATATTTTTATTGTCACTAAAACTCCCGAAATTAGGGACTTGGTGAAAGAGAAATGGGGCAGTTGAAAATCATTTAAATTACAATAAACCAGTTTCTTTCAAGATTAAACCAAAAGCTTTATCAACTTTTTTATTAGCTTGATTGGTCATGATGAGTAGAGTATATTTGGTATCTGGTTTTCTTGTTACCATCGAAGTCCAATAGCCGTCACTTCCAGTGTGTGTGAAGATTTGAGTATTTCCGACTGTCACAATTATCCAACCAAAACCATAACTAGTCCCAGTATTGTTAATCGCTTTAGATCCAACTGCAGAATGGATTTTATTAATTGTCTCGTCCGTTAGAAATTTATTACCATCTTTATCCAAACCATTAAAATTTGCTTCAATGAATTTATTCCAATCAGCCATATTCATACTAGTATAGCCACCAGCTGGTGAAAGGATTTTATTGATTTTGATTCTTTGTTTTGGCATATCTGCTTTCAATGGCTTACCAGAAGGAGTATGCTTCATTGGCACTGAAATGACATCAGGATCATCAGATTCTGGAGCTCCAAATATAGCGGAATCCATTGCTAAAGGTATAAAAATATTTTCTGTAATTAGATCTTCAAACGCTTTGTTTGATAGCTTTTCAAGCATTGCACCTGCAATAGTGTAGCCGACATTTGAATAGTGGAAATCACCTCTTGTATAAGTTTTTTTATAACTAAGAACAGTTGCCAATAATGCTTGACGATCGCTGCGAGGAGAAGCGCCTAGAGTTTTTAATAGATCAATAGATATTGATTTGTTGAGAGCCTCATCATTAATCCCAGAACGATGAGCCAATAGTTCTTCTATCGTTACGTCTTTTAATAATGGATTCATTTCTGGAATATCAGCCAAGAAAACATCACCGATAGTTGTATCCCAGTCAATAAGACCCCTTTGCACGTAAATAGCAACAAGAGTAGATGTGATCGCTTTAAAACATGAGCCAATGTGAAATTGATCATTAACTGTTACTTTTTCTGGATGCCCTTTAGCCCTCAATCCGGCAGCTACATTAGTAAGAATCGTATCTTGCGTCTCCCCCAAGACAAGACCAGGCAATTGATATTTCTTTACCGCTTTATCTGCAAGGATTTGTAAGTTTTCTACTGAGGTCGCTTGAACCGACAAACTACTGAATAGAGCCAGGATGATGATTAAATTTCTCATTGCACTAATATTAACAGTGCATTTCCGCTTTTCTCCAAAAGTGGTCTTGCTATACAAATATTAAATAATATTCAATCGCGCCATTGTTGGGATTATCTTAATCTCTTTTTAACTATAAATCGTTAATATCAGCTTCTAGAAATAAATTCAGGGAGTGGAAATGTTTATTAATCAAAAAAGTTTTAGTTTATTTATCGCAATAGTTTTTCTGTTGATATCAAATTTAAGTTTGCTTAGTGCGAGCGCTGCAACAGATGATCAGCCAAGTTTGGTTGAGTTAGAAGCTATCACAATCAATAATCCAAAAATAGAATTATTGATTTACATCGATGATTTAAATCAAGACTTTAATAATATTCAGACTGCTTTTCCAGAAATCAGATTGGTTTCAAAATTTAAAGCTACAAAAAAATTGTACAAGTATTCTGCTTATGAAATTCTTGGTCAAAGCAGAACATTGTTAAGTACAGTATCTTCACAGAAGACTAGCAATACTCTTACCCTAGGCAATTTTGAAGATATTGACCAAAAAAATATAGAAATTGAAGTTGAAGATAGAAAGGGTTCAGTTAATGTTTATAAAGCACTTATTCGAATAGCAAATACTCCTAGCTCAGAAAGTGAAACCAGTAGCAATGATACAGATGCTAGTTTGTTTGCAACATGTTTTACCACTCAAAACTCAAATGATTATGATAAATGTCTTGAATTGTTTTTTAGAAAAGTTACATTTACTCTTGGGAATAGTGATGCTGTTGTAACGAATGATGCCGGAAACTTTGTAGTCACTTTGCCAAGTGCTAAAGTAGCGAGTGCAGGTCCAATAGGACCCTCTGGTCCACAAGGTCCTAAGGGTGATTCAGGTGGCGATTATTGGCAACTATTAGGAAACAATTTGATTAATAATGGTGCACTTAGTAATATTCGTGTGAATAATTTTGTTTTTGGAGATTCTATCATCGCAAAAGATGGTGCAAATAAAATTGCATTTGAAAAATCCAATGCATCTTTGAGAATAGGTTCTACGTCTGCTGGAGAGTGGAATCAAAGAGGAGCTAACTCTGCGGTTATCGGTAAGAATTCAAGTGCAACTCAAGATGGTTCTTTTTCTTTTGGAGATTTAAACAAAAATGAATCTATGTTCTCTTTTGTATTAGGGCAGAATAACCAAGCTAGTGGAGGCAATCTCGCAAACCTTCCTGGTGATGAAACTGGAACTACTACTATAAAACAAAAATCATTTGTTGTAGGGTACGAAAACATTGACGACGGCGGAGCTAGTTTTACTTTGGGAGCTAAGAATAAAAATTT
>JAJTHA010000192.1 GCA_021299565.1 Candidatus Caenarcanales bacterium | reverse complement strand
TATTGAGTTTAAGTTCGTCTTTGACTAAATCTATAAATTTGGTTTTTTTGCCTATGCTATCTACAGCTGTAATTTTACATTTCGGAAAACAAATTGCAAGAGGTAATGCAGGAAAGCCTCCGCCAGTCCCAATGTCAACTATAGAGAGCTTTTGGGTGATGTATGGTGCAATAACGAGAGAGTCTTCAAAATGTTTTTTATAAACAGAGTCTTTGTCTCGAATAGCAGAAATATTTGTGTGTGAATTATATTCTGAATAGAGTTCGTATAATTTGTCGAATTTGTCTTTGTTTGTTTCAATTAAATTCATAAATATATAAATGTAATAAAATAATCGACTACGACTATAGTCGCAAATGATACTATCACCGTTTGGGTTGTAGCTTTGCCTACCTCTCTGGCTCCACCACTGGTATTCATGCCAAAATAGACGGCGATAATGACTATCAAAATCCCAAATACAGACGCCTTGAAAAGACATAATAATATATCCGAGATCTTGAAATAGCTTTCAATGCTACCGATATAACTATGAAAAGAGAGACCATCTCTAATCCAAACAGTTATATAAGTGCTAAAAACTCCGACTACACTTGCTATCCATAAAATCAATGGATTTAGTAACGCAATAGTAATTAGTCTTGGCAAAGCCAAATAATATAAGGGATTGATGCCCAGTACTTTGATAGCATCTACTTGTTCAGTAACTTTCATATTGGCAATTTCAGAAGCGATGCCTGTGCCATATTGAGTGGCAACCATCATTGATCCTACTATTGGGATTAATTCTCGAGTCATGGTTAATGCGCACAAAATACCTAGTTTGCTTCCCAAGCCCCTAGAAATAAATTCTGGTCCGATTTGTACTCCAATAACTACGCCCAAGGCAACAGCAATCAGCATGACTGCGCCAATTACATTGGCGACAAAGCGATATGATTCTTTTGCAAGCAAAGGATAGAAACTATTTCCCAGCACAACTACAATTGTATAGTATTCTTCTATCTATCATAAGCCGAATCTATAACTTTAAAGTCACTGCGAGCCGCGTTAGCGGCGCGGCAGTCCAGTTTAGCCCTGGATCGCCACGCCTCACTGCGTGAGGCTCGCGATGACCTTAAATACAATTTCAATTTAAAGTGAATATTTAAACACCATGTACTACTAGGCTAGAGGCGTTTGCAGTAAGTTTTATTTCTATCTTTTGTCCGGTTTGAGTTCTAAAGTCCAAAAACACCGTCTGGTGATTATCGGTTTTGATGGAGACGTTACTAATAAGATCTTTTTCAAATAAATTAAGTAATGATTTTTTGTTTACTTCATTGATGAAATCAGGCAAAACATCTCGATTTCTTTCGATGCAATCAAGAGTTTTCATAAGATTCTTACGATGAATGCCACTAGCGTTAAATGCCTGCCAGATTTTAGAATCAAACTCTATAGATTCTTTTGAAGGTTTTTTTGCATAGATGTTTGGTCTAATTGATCTCAAAAGTTCATATTTAGGCATTTTCCAATCCCATTTGCTGAATACAACAAAACTATGAGGATTTTGTTCATCAAAATCAAAACTTAAATACTGTTTAACATCTCTAAGCTTAGACCTACCCAAAGCAAGCTTAATGTGAGTGGATTTGACAATACTATCCACAACCATGCTGCCAAATCTGTCGTTTTCATGAAATGCCTCCTGTAGTTTTTGTTTAACGCTGTTTGCCAAATTTAAAAGATTATTTGGGTTTCTAAATATTTCTCTATAAAAATTTTCTGCAAGTGAAAAATTAGCAAGTGAAATAAACGGGAATCTATGATAAAAATCACAAATGGATCGAAGAGCTTGCTCTTGAGTATTTGCTTTAGGTTTAGCTTGGTGAAGTTGTTCTAGGTTTAATTTAGTGTTGGGATTTTCTGCTTTGTTTACTTTTATTTGTTTGTATTCATAATTAAAACTAGGTTTTTCAAAATCTCTATGTTCTGATTGGCCTTTTGGTACGACAAAGACATTGTCCAGTTCTGAAAACCGTGCGAGTTCTTGATTAAAAGCTAGATCGCTCAATATGTCCATTGACATCTTCATTAGAGCCTTAGTAGATTAAGCTCTGGTTAAAGCTTCTCTGAAACTTTGACCAGGAAGGATATCTTGTGTAACATTGAGCTTGTGCCGAAAAAGCAAGAAAAACTTTTTATAGATAAAAATCGTAATAGTCTCAGCCAAAGAGAGCTTGAGGTTTTGTCTTTGGTTAAAGAAGGTCTTAAAAATCCTGAGATTGCAGAGAGTTTGGGTTTAAGTATCAAAACAATTGAAAATCATATTCGAAGTATTTTGCTGAAATTAGATGCTAAGAATCGCACGGATGCAGTGATTCTTGCGATTAAGAATTCGATTCTTAAGATCTAGTCATCCTGAACGAAGTGAAGGATCTCCATGCTGATAACAACGAGATGCTTCGCTGCGCTCAGCATGACGTAGCAGAGAAGCTAAATATTCTTTCTCACATTCACATAGAACGGATGCAAGCTCAATTCCTCTCCAGGACAATGCTTGGATGCTAATCCTTTTGCAAATTCAACCAACTCGTTACGTGCTGTTTTTCTTTGACTGGTGTCATCCAAATCAAAACGAGAAATTATATCTTTTTCCTTGGCCTCGATTTGTTCATGTAAGCCTTTAAGAGATTGTTCCACTTTGTCTTGATCAAGCTGCATTTGCCCATTAGTGATTTTTATTGCTCCATCTTCCAGCAAATGATTTATGAGTATGTGAGAAGAAATTGCATCAAAGCTAATTTTTGCAGGATCTTCAAGTTGTATTGGATATCTAATCAGCCTTTCAGCCAGAATAAGTTGACCTACTAAATCCCCCATAGCCAAATCACCCTGTGTTCCAAAAGTCTTTCTACTTCTCTGATTACTGGTGCTAGTAAAAGCGCTTAAAATTGTTTCTAAATCTACCCTCAGTTCTTCTAAAGCGCCAGTGTATTTAGTGTTGCTCATGTAGTAACCATGCTTAGCAGCAGAACCATTCATTTCACCTCTGTCTACCCTAGGAAGTGGTCCAGAAGCGTGATTGTGCTCGTGCATATTTAGCCAAGCCGAATGAGCGAACATGAGACCTTGATCATTAACATCTTTTAAACGCTTAAAACTATCATTGCTAGTAAATTGATTAATTACAGGTATAGTAAATTTGTTAGTTCTATTAGCAAACTTTTCAATAAAATAAAACGCCTCAGCGTTAGTATCATTTTCGTTTTCTGCTTGAGTCAAATAGTTTTCTCCAAACAAGGCAACATTGTCTACTGGATTTCCAAAGCCATGCGTGCTTCTTAAGTCAATGATAGAAACTGCTTTGGAGTCTTTGATTACATTTGACAGTTGAGAAGGCAAAGGGCATCTTTCAAATGTTATACATTCGAGAGAAGGAGTTTCTCCAATGCGATTATTGTATGGAATTTTGAAAACTCCCAAAACAAAATTTGCTTTGGTCAAAGCAGACACTGATCTTGTTCTAGAGTAATCTTCAGGTTTTCCAGCTAAAACTGCTTGTGCATCTCTGACAAACTGTTTAATCGCTGGATGCCATTCTTTCATTGCCGCATATTTATCAACAATGAATTGAGCCCTTGCCATTGGTTCTGCTAGAGTTCTGAAATGATCTCGATATTTATCGGTAATTCCAAGTAAAATCTTCTTTTGCTCGGAATCAAGAGCCAGCCTTGGAGCTTGGTGAATAGAACGAGTATCTAACGTGAGCCTTTCTGCCTGTTTATATAGCGATCTGGCTTTGGCAAATCCAATTTCTGGTGGTTCATTTGATTTACTTAAGCGATTAAGCAACTTCATTCTTATAAACTAGCAGCGAATTCTAATTTTTGCTATATTAAAGTCTTTATGGCTCAAGATTTTTGGCAAAGCTTAAATCCTTACGGTATTATTACTGTCGCTTCTCGTATGAAAAGGTTATCTGAGCTTATGTTTATTCAAGTTCAAGAGCTTTATGATGAAAGAGGAAGAGATTTTAAAGCTTCTTGGTTTTCTATACTAGCTACTATAAGACACGAAAAGAAAATCGATTTCAAAACCCTAGCGACTCTAAATAATATATCCTCTCCGGCAGTCTCTCAATCTATTAAAGAGCTTGAGGAAAAAGGTTATGTCAAAACAGAGAATGGTAAGGATCGTAGATCAAGACTTATCAAATTAACAGCCAAGGCAGAAAAAGTTTTGGATGAAATTATTCCTGATTTGGTTGACATCGAAGAAGAGCTGAAAACTATTTTGCAAGGCAAAACAGATTCTATTGTAAAAGCCTTGGCTGATTTGGAGCAGAATCTGCGTGCTAAAAGTCTTTTGGATAGAGTTATGGAGAGAGAAGCTGCTCTTTGTAAATAAAGTTTTTGTCCATGGCTTCTCTAAGCCAATAATGTTCATCAAAATTCGGTAAATGCATCTCCTCGAGACCTTTTTCGCGAAGATCATTGCAAACTTTTAGCCAGAATTCATAAGGTTTATCGGAAGGTTGTTTTTGCCAGACTCCGAGGCAAAACTTATTCATTTCACAATCTAATCCAAAAGCCAAATAGATTTCAAGATCTATCAAACTAGAATCACTCAAATAAACTCTTTCAAAAAAAACGCTATAAATTTTGTTTGTAATCGTTAAATCTGACTTATGACTAAGAAATTTTTCACTGATATAATTTTCAACGAAATCTTTCATCAAAGTTTTTGCAATCCCGAATGATTGCTGATGATCGTAAGTTTTCAAAAAACGACTTTGTTTTTTTGTATTGCCACTGTTTTGCGATTTTTTTTTCAAGAATCCCCACCCTCTTACTATAAATAGATAAGCACTTACCTATTTTTGTTCCCTATTTTGCTGGTTTATATCCAAAAATGGCTAGAGACAAGGCTTTATTTATGCTTTATAGTGGATTTAGAGTGAGAATAATTAAGCACTTATCAAATGTTTTTCCTCGACTGGCTGCAACTACGCTAGCACTAGTGCCCATTCAAGAAGTTCCATATGAATTGAACACTAGTGGAACGGACACAACTAATATGCAAGTTTTTCATGTGCCTGACCAAAATTATCATTTGAGAAATTTGGGATTTGAGCCTGGTTTAAGCCAAGAAGAAGGTGATAAAAACTTTGCTGAATTTTTATCAAGATCAGAGAGCAAGTTTGCTGGCGCTGAAATTTTGAAGGCATTTTTGAATACTCCACTGAGCCTGAAATCTGATCCAAAATTTATTTACTATGCTTATGGTCATAGACCAGAAGAATACCAAACCGCAAAAATAGTCGGTGACCTGCATGGGCAGCTTGATCAGTGGCAGCTTGGTGATTATAAGAATTATATTTTAAAAAAATTCAATGATGAAGTTAAAGGATTTAGTCTTGAAGAAAAAAGT
>JAJTHA010000001.1 GCA_021299565.1 Candidatus Caenarcanales bacterium | reverse complement strand
TTTCACATTTGAACCGAAGTCAACAGTTACATTATACTCACCAGTTGATTTAATTGGTCTAGAAAGCATCACATTGCTTTTTGTTAGTTCTAGTTTAAACTCTTTGTTTAACTCTTGAGTGATATCGTCTTTGGTTATTGCACCAAATAATTTTCCTGATTCACCTGCTTTTGAGCTAATGGTTATTGAAGATTGTTCGCCAAGTGTTTCTTTTGCTTGGTTTGATTTTTGGCGTTTTTCTTCAGCGTCAGCTTCAATTTTTTGAACTCTTTCTTGATAAGCTTGCATATTGTAACTATCTGCTACTACCGCAAGTTTTCTAGGTAGCAAGAAGTTGCGAGCGTATCCTAGTCTTACTTTTCTTAGTTCTCCAGCTTTGCCAGCTTGAGAATCTTCTGTGAGAATTACTTGTAATGCAGTTGCCATAAGGATTGAATTATATCATGTATAGACTTGATGGATTTGTTAAAAATTCTTGAATTTGTTTTAGCACAGCTATAAAATTGTTAACGAAGCAGCTAACTATTAATATTGGCGAGAAAAAAATCAAGTGCTTCCTCAATGATGTTTGGCTTATAAAAACCAACTACACCGGATGCAACTGCGCCTCCATGTCTTAAGCTTTCCTGTATAACATTAGAGACTATTCCAAAGCTGTGTTCTTGACAGCGCTTTCTAAGTTTTTTTAGTACTTCTTCGTCGGTCACTTCGATGTCTCTTTTAGGATCATTCTTTTTAATAGTGATAGCGTTGTATATCCTTTCACCAGTGTCAGGATTATTAATTCTATAGACATTGTTAGTACTTATTGAATTTATCGATTTACTGAAGGCTGTATACGTAGCTGCTGAAAATAAGCCAGCGTTGCGAATTCTTTTTAGTAAATCTCTTCTGTTAAGAGTAGATCCTTCATTGAAGAACTTGCGACCCGATAATGAGTTCGATGCAAGGATACCTAAAACACAAACTATTGGTGTAAGTATTTCTGGATCCTTGATAGCCATTTCAAATTCACGGATCATTTTTTTTGCATCTTCCTCAGAAATATTCAAACGATTATTACCTGTTCCAATAACCAAATAATCAAATTCACGCCGTGCTTGTTCAAGCGAAGAGTTATACCAAGTTTCAGCTTTTAAAAAAATAGCTCCGCTTGCTGCGGTTGTTAGATGTGGTAAAAATCTTCTAATTAGCTCTTTACCTTTTTCGCTAGCTCTTGCCATAGCTCCGTCAGAGTTCTCTAATCTTAAGTCTCTTTTTATAGCTTCTAAATTTTTTATATTTGGATTTTGATCAATAATTTCATTTGCTGCATCTTTATACTTCTGTAGCTCAGAACTTTTTAAGGTAAAACCAAATTTCGATAAAATACCTCTAAACTGAAATTTGAGTTTGCTTACTTCGGTATTTACGTATCTAATATATTTGGGAATTTCTTTTTCAGGATAATGTTTATGAATATTAGTTTCTAGACTAAAAATCTTATCGAAACACTGAAATAAATGATCAAGTAAATCCTTAGCGTCAGAACTTAAATTTTCGAGTTCTATTGACTTAAGTTCATCAATTTGAGTTTTTGGTTTTCTTAATGTTTGTATTGGTAAAAATATCCTTGAATAGCGCTTCCAGATGCCTTTATCAACTTGTATGGAATCTTGATGCAGAGATTTGAGTCTGCGTTGGATATTTAATAAGTTTTCTGGTTTATGGCTGTCTGGGTCCTGAATCTTTTCTAGTATATCTTCAAGAGCATTATTGAACGATGCTAAACGGTCAATATATGGTGCCGGACTTGATTTTATTTTTACAGCAATCATAAATAAGATAATAGCATGATTTGTGCTCAGCATCTAGTCATGGACATCGGGGTCGCGTCCTAAAACCTACTCTCTTTGTCATCCTGAACGAAGTGAAGGATCTCATTAACAAACACCGATAGAGATTCTTCGCCTACGGCTCAGAATGACAAAAACCGGACTGGACTGCCACTACCTGCTTCGCAGGTCTCGGAATGACTTGATAGTTAGATATTTGGCTTTTGTGCAGTAGTTACTATGAATTCATTGACTATGGTAACATTCAAAAAACATAAAGGTTCTATCTATGAAAAACACAACTACTATAAAAAACGACTTCCTCCCTCTATTAATCGCAGTAGCATTTGCCTATTTTGCTTTTGGAGCCATAACAAACGTGGCAGGTGCGATTATCCCCAAAATCAGAGAAGCCTACGCAGTTAGCGCCTCATTATCATCTTTTTTGGCAGCGACGTTCTTTATAGCTTATGGTTTGACTTCTATACCTTGGGGAGTTTTTATGGAAAAATCTTCCAAAAAAACAACTTTAATTATAAGTTCAATTATCACTACAGCTGGAGTGCTTCTTTTTGCAGCAATTTCTGGTTTTGTGCCTAATATGGCAGCAATGTTTCTTTGCGGCATAGGCATTACAGGTATTCAAGTTGCTCTTAATCCTCTAGTCGCGGAGATTTCTGATCCAGCGAAATACTCACGTAATTTAACTGCTTTCATGGTGGTTAATGGTATCGGCAGCTATTTGGCTCCGCAATTAGTTAGCGTTATCAAAAATCAAGGTTATGAGTGGACCATGACTTATTGGGTTTTTACAGTAATTGCAATCATCATGACCATTGCAATTGCTATACCAAAATATCCAACTGCTTCAAAACCAGAAATCAATAATGGTAGCAAGCCAGAATCCAAAAATTTAACTCTAGAATTGCTCACTAAAAATCCTTTGATTTATTTATATGCTGTTGGTATTTTTCTGTATGTCGGCGTAGAAGTTGGAGTTGCCAATACTCTTGGATTTTATTTACAAGACAAACTCAATATAGAAGCAAGTTTGGGTGAAGCGGCTGAGGTTGCAAAAAATACAGTTATCAGTAATTACTGGGGAAGATTATTAGTTGGAAGATTGATTGGCTCTGTAATTTTGGACAAAATTCCTGGCAGGATTGCAATCATGTCGTATATTTCATTGGCGGCAGTTAGTTTGTATTTTGCTACACACGGTTCTATAAACCAAGCATTGATTGCGTTTCCAGCAATAGGATTTTTCATATCAATTATGTTCCCAACAATTTATAGCCTTGCGACTAATAGTTTTCCAGCGCAGTATTCAAGTGCGATTTCTGGTATTTTGTGTACCGCGATTATTGGTGGTGCAGCAGTTGGTCCTCTTATCGCCGCTATTGCGGAAGCAACACAAGGTTCAAACCCTGTGCCTAACTGGGATATGGGCTTGTATGTCGCTTATGCTTGTTATGCTTATATCTTTTTTGTCGGACTTGTGGCTAAGGATAAAAAATAGTTTTTTATTACGCTGCTTTAGCAAGGTTCTCAGCAGGACTGCGTTTTTTGCCGTTACCATTCTCTAAATGAGAAACATAGTATTGATTCCATCTGGTTTTGTTGTTCACAGCAGCATCATCAATACTGACTTTTAGCTGTCCTCTCATACCTTCAAAATACAAACCATTAGCTAAATTGTAGAGTACTTGACCAGTGTTAGTGTGTTGGAATGAACCAAATATCGCAAGTCCCCAGCCAGCTAGTTTTTGCATCAACCCTGAGTATTCAGGACTATAAACTTGTTGATTTTTAGCAATATCAGTAAATAGTCTTGGATCACCAGCTTGATCTTGTTCAACTAGTTTACCAGCAGTAACAACTCCAAGAGCAGGGATCATATTCGCTGCATTAGTAAGAGCGGTGCTGATGAATTTACCAACCGAAGATTTGCCGAACAATAGATCAGTCGCTGTTGCTGAGACCACTGCGCCGAGTGTTGCCATACCGGCAAAAGCATAAGTGTTTTTCTCGTGCACTTCACCGTATTGTTTGCCGCTGTTCTTGGAATTTTTAGCAAGACCTTTTTGTCCCCAAGAGAAGAAGTTTCCAAAAGTACTTCTACGCAATTCTGGGATTTTGATGAAATCGATTGCAAGTTTTGCTGCTTGATTAAACTGTGCAACAGAAGCTACGACTACATTACCAAAAGGTATTTTGCCGAGTATGCCACCGAATTTTTCATGCGACCAATCATGAATTTGTTGCATCATTTCTTTGTTGTAGTTAGCAGCAGCAACTCGTTTGTCTTTATAAATAGCAGCTTTATCGCCTTTATAAAGATTCTCAACTTCTTTTTTAGCTTCTGGAGTGAAATCATCTAGATTATAGTTGTCTCTCATGGCAAGTTCATTTGCTCTTCCAATAAGTACCATTTGATTAAGCGCTCTGAAAATCCCTCTATAAATGGATTTGTCAGGCAAGAAAGAAGAAACAAATCCAAATACTTCACCAAAAAATTGCCAATAGAATTTATGCGCTGATTGAGTTAGACCTCTACCAATACCAGAAGCAACGGTGTTAACTGCATAAGCATATTTTTGTAGATTTCTAGCTACGCTGGCAACACTTTTGAGTCCTACTGTATCAGCGATAATTTCTAGTGGAGCTATCCCTATTAAAGTCTTAGATATCCAATTAAGCATGGTATCAAAAGTTTTACCAGCTTTATTTGGATCAAAAATATTTTTGATACCAGTAATATTCAAGAATGGATATTTTTCTAAAATAGGTTTCTCATAAGCCTGTCCTTTCAAAGCTGCTTCATTAGGCTCACTGATAGGAGTTACTAAGGATTTAGAGTTGGTTTGAGCTAGTACATCTTGCGCCCAGCTATGCTTGTCAGGATCAAACTCAAGACTAAAAGCCTTATCACCTTCAAATATTTCTGAAAAAATTGCAGCATTAAAAGCGTTATTTTCATGGATATTATTGCAATGAAACATTTTGTCTTTGTATTTGTTTTCAAAAAACTTAGCCCAATCTTTTTTGGCTTTGATTTCTCCGGTTGAATTTAATTTATAGTCACTAGGCAAATCTTTGCCGTTAGCATCTTTGCCTTTAGGGATTTCTGTTAGTGCAAATTCATGCCATTGATTTTTTTTGGTAGCAAGCTCTTCGACAATTTTGTTTGCGACATCTGCATCAGACATTAGTCCTCTTACTACAAAGCCAGCACCACCAAGAATAATTGCTTGCGCCAACATGACTGCATCAGAACCTGGGCTGTCACCAGCTCCTATAACGGTTTTGCCTAGTTGCATAACCTGCTCTATATCAGGCAGAACTTCCGCTTTATTTGTGTTAGGCGCCATTTCAATATATGGCTGAGGATGATTATCGATGACATTAACAAGTATGTGTTTTGGATTAGCTGGTTTTTTGCCATTGTCTTTTAGATCTTGATTGAATTGAACTAATCCTTTTGGATATTTTTCAAAGAATTTTTTGTCACTGAAATCCAGTCCCTCTACGCTTTTACCATTCACGGTAAATAAACTTGTTCCTCTAGGTATACCGAGATTTGTTTCTGCCCATTCTTGTGCTTCAGGTGAATTACAGAACTTAGATAGGGTTTGATAAAACTCTAATTTTTTATCTTCTCTAATAATATTATCGGAGTCAAACGCATGTGGAGTTAAACAAGCGAGCATACCATTGCGAATCTTGTTTGTTAATTCTTTTTCAGTCGCTGGGGGATTGCTAATGTCGTAATACTCAGTTGGCAACTGGATTCCAGAGGAATTTAATCTAGAGAAAAATTCAAAGTCACTAGTCTTGTCTTCGCGCGATCTTTCAACAAGAGAAATATATCTAATATAGTCTTTAACAGTGAAATTTGGATGATCAACAAAAATTCTTGGTATGGATTTGTATTCAAGTACTCTAAGTGGTTTTGCTTCTTTACTATTAGCGACTATTTCTTCTATTTTATTTAAAAATCCTTTTGAGGCATCTGGAAGAGAGATTTGATTGAGCGCATCAATGAATTTGCCATAGTTGAGAGTTGCCTCTTGTATTTTAAGCGGTGCTCTTGGATCATGTTTGACTCCACCAGAAAGACCATTGATGATGAGAGTATCAAACAATTCTTGTGACTCAGGGTCATCAAGATGATGAATCCCAAATTCATGAAGAATTCCTGAGATTTCATTTGGAGATCTTGGGTTTACCCAGTTACCATTAGCGTCTTTGAATTTTGGACCTTCTGTACCAACTGCGCTAGGCCCCGGTACTAGACCGGTTCTCGCGGTGTTGATTTCAAAATAGCCGCCAAGTTTTTTAACAGCTTTGACCATTTGGCGTAAGAAATATTTATCGATAAGTGAACCTATGGATCTAGTGTTCTCAACTTTGGTAACTGTTTTGAAAGTACATGTACCATCACCATCAGTAGAGATGTGAGGTAGTCTACCTAGCTCTAATTCAGTTAGCAAAAATTTTCTTCTTGCTAGATAGTTGTCTTTGATTTGTTTTTGTGCTGCTGATCCCCAAGCACCAGCGTAGATGATATTAGGGATTGGAGTAGAGTTAGCATCTCTTGTCAAAAGTTCTTTAGCTCTTTTGGCAACTTTTTCTTTGGACCAAACTCGTGATTCGAATAAGTGTGGAAGATCTAAGGTCTTTTTTAGTGGATTTAAAAACTTGTCGGCAACTTTTTTGGCGATGCTCGACTGAGGCCCTTGCTTGTTTA
>JAJTHA010000041.1 GCA_021299565.1 Candidatus Caenarcanales bacterium | reverse complement strand
TTGTCTATAAGTGTTTCTTGGCATAATATTCTCTCTTGCTTATAAAAAGCTTTTATGAGATTAATTAGATAAGAAATCCTTTAACCAGTTCTTAAGGAAGAACCACATACTCAGCGAATAAAACAACTCTGCCGGCTGTCAATGCCTCTCCCTGAATAAAGAGCTGAATAATTCTATTGTCTCTTGTTCGATTAGAAATATGCGCTAAGCTACCATTTTGGATGCACATGCGAGCTCCCTGATCCCAAGGTCGACTAGCGTTATTGATGGCAATTGGGGCAAGAATCCCATTGACATCATCTGTCGGAATACCAATGCCAATTAAACTAGAATTGGAAGCAGAAGTGAAATTTCTAATTACTTCATACCAAGCGTTGACCACTCGAGCATTTCTTGGAAGAGTCGCATTGCGCATGTTACGAGAACCAGTGACTCCGCCATCTATCGCAAAGTCAAACTCCGCTCTGAGTACACTTGGAATATAGCCAGATTTCGGAAGAGTGAGAGTTGTTGCGCCATTGGCGATAAGAGCAACCGCTCCTGTGCCGTTTATAGTCAGAGAGCCGCTCTTATTCGCAACACTAGTAATTGAAGCGGCAGAAAGCGCTCCAGTAGATGTCGCGATGCGATAAGAGTTCCAAGTTAAAGCTCCGTTTTTGTCGGTAGCAAGTGCGATACCATTTAAGTTAAATCTTTCGGTAGAGACTGCACCTTCTTTGCTGATGACATCATAGCCATTCCATTGCAAGTTACCGTCATTGTCGCTATTGATGCTGTAAGTCCCTCCTAGAGTGACTTTGTCGGTTATTAACGTGCCTATCTCAAGTTGATTATCCGGTGAATTGGGATCAGCGTTGTCAGGGTCTGGTATATCAAAAATCACTAATGGCAAGTCATTTGGTGTAGAGCCGTTGACATTACCTCCAGAAATTCGTGCTAGCAGAGTTCTGGTTGAATCTACTGTTGGTGCTTTGAATCTGAAACCACCCTCCATTTTGGTAAATTCGGTGATAGTGCCAAACTCTGCACCTAGACCAGTGACTAGCTTGATGGTAAGTGGGTTGGTTTTACTGTCGAAGTTTGAACCTTTGACAACAACAGTGTCACCTTCAAAAACCATTTTAGGTTTGAGTGAGCTAACTTTCGCAAAAGCAGACGGTAAAAGACCTATCAAGCTAGCAGCAATAAAAGTTAACAATAATATAAGCTTACGATTCATTAATTAAATCATAGCTTGAGTTTTTTATTAGTGCAAAAAAAAACTGCAACTCACTCATTTCTAAGAAGCTGCAGTTTAACGGGGGTATGTACTGACGTATGCATATATAATTCCACATTAATGGTTTTTAATACTCAATCGATAGGTGGATATTTTACGATAAAGCCTAGTATGAATAATATAAAAGAAAGAACTTTAATTACAGATATATCAAGATTAACTAACGAGGATTTTAAAAATTTCTATTCTTCTTTTATTCCCAAAATTTTGGAGTTACAAACTACTCTAAGTAAAGCAAGTTCTGAACTAGAGTACTTTAAATGGCTTGATTTTGATTATCTACTTAAGACCAATATCTCCACCAAAAAATTGGCAAAAGAAAAAAAGAATTTTAAAACAGTTTTAGTTATTGGTATGGGAGGCTCTGGAATTAATTCCTTGGTTCTGAAAAATGCACTTTATGAATTTGCCCCTTTGGCTAAGCGTAAGTCTGATATTAATTTGATTATTCAAAACAATCTAGATACTAGTTCTATGTTGTCTAGACTTGAGTCATTAGATTTGAATGATACTTTGTTGTTGATCATTTCCAAATCTGGTGGCACAGATGAAGTGCGCCGTAATCTCAACACCATCATTAACTACTGGCAATCCAAAAGTACTTTCAATCCTGTTAAGCTCGCTACTAATAGTGTGATTATTACAGAGCCGCCACAAGAGGGTAAGAAAAACTTTTTGCATGATTACGCAGCTGAGCTCAAAAAGCTTACGGGGATTGATGTAGCCTATTTGGAGAATGATCCTAATATTGGTGGAAGGTTTTCGATGTTCTCTCCAGTAGGTATGCTATCTGCTGAATTGATGGGCATAGATTCGGATCTTTTGATCCATGCTGCAAAGCAAGTTTTTGATGATTTTATTAAAGTAAAAGCAGAGGACAATACTTTGGCTAAGCTTGCTGCTTTGGATATTTATTATGCTCGTAAAAATATCACTAATCGTTACAGTATGGTTTATTCAGATTCTTTGGAAGCCTTAAATAAATTTAGAGCACAACTTAAAGGTGAATCTCTAAATAAAAATTCTATTGATTCTACGGTTCATATTCCTGGTATCGGTACAGTTAATCATCACTCTGATCTAGAGCTTTTGCTCAAGACTAATAATGGTGTGATTTTGGAGCAAGTATATTTTGCTAGCCCTTTTGCTGATCATGTTAATTCAAGTACATTTGATTGTTTAAAGGATTTAGAATCAAGTTCTAATCATCAAACACTTATTGATAAGCATGTAAAACCACTTGCTGAATATATATCAAATACTGGTGCTCCAGTGATTCAGACTATTCTTGCTGAGCAAGAAGAAACCTCCATCGCTAAGTTTTGTATGCAGGACATGCTAGTTACTGTGGTGCAAGCGGGCATGCAAGACGAAATAGAGTCAAATGTTAAGCTTGATTTAGCAATTAGACAGTGGGAAGTTGAGCGATACAAGAAATCGGTAAAGTAGAATAATGCTATTATTATCTGGATGTCAACCAGGCTGAAATCTGAGCTTTTTTCTGTAAATTTGCCGATCATTAAGGCTAATCCAATTACTGAAGAGTTGCGCTTGCCTGAAATCATTGGAGGAGAGTTGAGATCTCAAGATATTGATTCAGAACTTCACGATAAGTTAAGATCAAATAATGCCCCACTTTCTACTAGCTTAGTCAAGCTATTAAGTGCTGCTAATTCTAGTTATAGATTTAGAGGAGCAATACCTGTACAGTCAGTGACAAAGCATTTGATCTCTTCCATAGAAAAACTCCGTGATATTTCGCAAGCAAATTTTGATTCGTTGTTTCCTCATTTAGCTTTTTTGGAAAGATGCGAACTGCCGCTGTTAGTTCACGATTTGAGTGAAACTATAGTCGAACCAAGTTCAAATGGTCAGATGCTAGAGGGTTTAGATATTGATGACAAAAATGCTTTTGAGCAAAAACTTTTTAAACAGTTGGTAAGAGCGAGTTTCCAAAAAGATTTTTTCCAAAATATTCAAGATTTACGTCAAAGAATCCAAGAAAATCCTTTAGAAGTTCAAAGAATTTTATTTGATTTTTTGGAAAAAAAATATCTTCTCAAAAAAGATGAAACTGAGGCTGCAGATATATTGTATAG
>JAJTHA010000048.1 GCA_021299565.1 Candidatus Caenarcanales bacterium | reverse complement strand
TGCGAAAATCATCTGAAATTATAGTGAAACCATCGTATTTATCCAGTTTTTCGACAAGACTTGAATCGATAATAATGGTCGATTTAGCTTTTTCGTTAATGGTATTTTTGATAAACTCTTGAGCCCTATTAAATCCATCCAAAGATCCTATCAACAAATAATCAGGACTAGTAATCCCAGAGTACAAAATCTCATCACTAGATATTTTCACTTCACTCATAGAAAACCCAGTCCCAATAGTCACTGGATTGTCGTTTTTCTGCATGACATTAGATCCTTGTTTTAAGGCAGCTTCAATTAATGTTTTTGCGGCGAATTGTATACCTTCTCCTGCAGATCCAGAAATTACTATATCCAATTTGATTTGATCTTGAATAGTTCTTTTTTCTATGGTTTTAATTTTGTCTTGAAGCTCTTTTTTAGGGAAATTCTTAGCGTATAAACTTCCAAAATTCTCTCTATCATTGCGTTTGACTAAAGTGCCTCTTTCACCGCTATCGCTATTCTCAAGTATGGTTTCAATGTCTTTTTTAGCAAGTGAATTCCATTTGATAGCATAGCCCGTGCACAGCTCGACAACTTCTACTAGACTAAAACCAGGATATTTAATGGCTTCTACTATAGTGTCATCAAGATCTTTGTCTGTCGCTAGCTTACGAGCCAGAAATCCTCCGTGAGCAGCAGCGAGTAGATTCACTATATGTATATTCGGAACCATAGCTCCTGACATAGTTGTAGCGGTTCTAAAGTTTTCTGGTGTCAGTCCAGAGTTTTGACCTCCGGTCATGCCATAAACAAAATTATTATGCAAAATCACTGTGATATTAGCATTCATTTTGGCTGCTTCTACTAGATGCAAAAGTCCAATTGTCGAACCGCCGTCACCTATCATCACCACATGAATGGCATCATTATCAAAAAGTATTTGGTCAGCCAGTTGTAAGCCTGTCGCAAAAGCAGCTGAACGTCCATGAGTGGTATGAATGGTATTTGTCAAAAACATTTTGTCCACAAGACCGACACAGCCAATATCACTCACCAAATTGATTTTGCTTGGTTTGATATCCATTTTGGCAAAAGCATCAGCTAGTTTTTTGTTGATAAAAGTATGACCGCAGCCGTCACAATAAGGAAAATCAAGATTATCTATTAGATATTTATAAGGCATTTTTGATCTCCTTATATATTCTTTCTGGTTTAATCAAATCTGCTTGAGAATTGATTTTGATAACTTTTGCTTTGTTGATTAGGTGCATTATCGCATCGGCGTATTGTCCAGAAAAATTCACTTCTGGGATAATTATTGTTTGATATCTAGTGGTAAGCTCACTGATTATTTTTTCTGGAACAGGAAATAGACTATAGATTGTTAGTTGTGAGACTTTGAGATTTTCTTTTCTGGCTTTTTTGATAGCCTCTTTGGCGCTTAAATCAGATGCTAGAAAGCTTATGATAAGCGTGTTTGCGCCTGATTCTTCATCGAGATCATAAAGGTCTTCGAAATTGTTTTTGATTTTGGCATTTAGATGTTCCAAAACTTCTAATGCTTCCGTAGAAGTTTTAGATAGTGTGCCTTTTTTATCATGAAGCGAACCAGTGGCAACCACTCGGTGTTTTGTTCCAATCCCAGCTGCCAAAAATTCAGGAATCTCGTTGATTTGATTGAAATTATATGTTTTGTATATCTCATCGCTTTCAAAATTAAAATATGGTCTATTGATAAATACTGCTCTTTGTTTTTCTTGTTCAAGAGCACTCACAGAAACATTTGTGGCGGACATGATGATGTCTTTTTCAGAAAGCAAAACAACAGGCGTTCTAAGTTTTTCTGAGATGTTAATCGCTTTTATGGTTAATGAGTACGAATTGAAAATTGAATTAATTGCAATTACAGGAATTGTATAGCCACCCGCTATAATATGCTGCAAGAAACTAATATCTCCCTCGTGCGATTGAGTCGCAGCACCAGTGCTAGGTCCTAGTCTTTGTCCCAAGGCGATAAGAACTGGGCTTTCTGTGACAAAAGCATGAGAAATATTTTCTGTCATCAAACACAATCCAGGAGCGGATGTTGCTGTCATAGTTTTTGCGCCGCGCATACTAGCTCCTATGCACATGGCGATTGCAGAAATCTCATCAGACGCGCCAATAGCCACTTTGCCTGTGGCTTGCAATTTACTAAGCATTGCCGAATAAATACTAGAAGCTGGAGTGATGGGATAACCTGCAAAAAAATCTACTCCAGCATCAATAGCTCCCCTTGCTATTAATTCAGCTCCAGTTAAGATTTCTTGTTTAGTTGACATCTAATAGAAGTTTTCCCTCAGAGATATTTAGCCCTTTTTTGAAACCTAAATCATCATCCAAAGCATCTAATCCTTTAGCTGCAAGTTTCAATAAATAAGGCATTGTTGCGTTACTTAATGCACTAGTTGAAGTATGTGGAACTGCTCCTGGCATATTGGTTACTCCATAATGCAATACATTGTGTTTTACAACTATTGGATTATCGTGGCTGGTAACTTCACTTGTCTCTATGCAACCACCTTGGTCAACTGCAACATCGACGATGACAGAGCCGTAGCGCATTTTACGAACCATTTCTTCTGTTACTAGTTTTGGAGCTTTTTTGCCAGTTACCAAAACACCACCGATTACCAAATCAGATTTGATTACAGATTCTTCTATTGCTTGAGATGTACTGTATATCGTGGTTACGCGCGAACCATACATTTCATCAATTTTACTTAGTGAGTTGGTGTTGCGATCAAATATGTGTACATAAGCACCCATGCCCACTGCGATTTTGAGAGCAGCTGTGCCGACTATGCCAGCACCGAGAATAGCTACTGTTGCCTGCGGCACACCAGAAGCACCTCCTAGCAGAATACCTCTTCCTGGAAATTTGTTTGAACCTCTTTCAAGAAATCTTGCTCCGATTTGCACTGACATGCGTCCAGCTATCTCTGACATTGGTTTCAAGAGAGGCAATCTGCCCTCTTTGTCTTCTATAGTTTCGTAGGCGATACAATGAGCGCCGGTGTTTTGTAATTTGGAAATTAGGCTTTGATCGGCAGCTAGATGCAAATAAGTGAACAAGATTTGTTTTTCTCTTAGTAGTTTAATTTCTCTATCAAGTGGTTGTTTGACTTTAACTATAATATCTGCGTTTGCAAAAACTTCTTCTGCTGAGTTTAGGATTTTGGCGCCGGTTTGCTTATAATCTATGTCATGAAAACTACTGCCAATGCCTGCGCCAGTTTGAACTAGCACTTCGTGTCCGTTTTCTATGAGCACTCTTGCCCAGGCTGGGCTGATTGATACTCGGTTTTCGTTTTCTAAAATTTCCTTAGGTATTCCTATCTTCACATCTCTAGCTTACTACAAAAATTAATCTCGTCTTTTTCGCAAAGATTTCTCTAGAGTAGTAATTACCTAGTGCCTTGAAATATATTTTAAAGTCATCGCGAGCCACACGCAGTGTGGCGTGGCGATCCAGAACCAAAAATAAACTGGACTGCCGCGCCGCTTTGCGGCTCGCAGTGACTTTATAGTGATTTATTTGACGATGATAAATAGTTATCTATAGTTTACGCTGTGAAAATATGCCCAGGTCTATTTAAAGTAAATGGATTAATACTCACTTTGCCTACATTACTCAAATCATAGGTAACGCCTTTAGAAATAAATAAGTCCTTATCTTTTATGCCGGATTCGCGTTTGTCTATATTGCCATTAACATCGTTTCTTACGTCTCTGATTAGATCTTTAAAGCTGTCTTTGAAATTGTTGTTAATTCGATCCATTTCTAACCTGTAAACATATAAGGAATGTTTTGACAGGCATTGACAACAAATTTCTTAACTGAATGTTAATTAGAATAATTGGATTGTCATCCTGAGGAGCCCTGAAAGGGCGACGTGAGGATCCACGATGCATCAAGGTATTTGGATCCTCACGGTCGCTACGCTCCCTCAGGATGACTAAAATTATCGAAAAAAATAGACACAACCCTCACAGTTTCCCGCGAGGGGGGGGATTCTTGTGTCTGTACATAATAATAACTTATCTCTTATCCAATGTCAACAGATTTAGTATAAAAAGTTTATATAAGATGAATTTTTGAGCAAATATCTAAGCTTTAGCGCCATTATTAGCTGCTACCAAAATCTGGTCTTTAAGTTTTGCACCAGCATTAACAAAGCCATTAGAGCCAATAATGCAATTCACTAATTTCGCATTATCACCAATATTTACATCATTCCAGATAATGCAATTATCAATTTCGCAATTCTGTCCAATTTTTACATTTTTGCCAATTTGATTTGCACCAGTCAAAATGCTCTCAGCACCAATTTCAACACTTGGATCAATTAGTGGCAAAGTTTCTAGTTGTAATTTGCCAGATTGAATATCTCTAACGCTCTGAAAATATTGTTGAGGATTGCCCACATCAGCCCAGTAGGTTTTGGTGTCAGTGCAGATGGCCTGCATGTATTCCCCGGCTTGTAACAATCTTGGGAAAAGGTTTTTAGCTACGTCATAAAACGGCGCCTCATCTTCCTCGGGAATATAATCCAAAACTTTTGGCTCGAAGAAATATATTCCAGTGTTCGCCCATTTTGACAAAGCCTCTTGCTGACTAGGTTTCTCTTGGAATTGCACCACTCTGGAACCAGTAGAAGAATCTTCTGAGGCGTTCGGTAACATTGACTCTGTGACTATAATTCCAAACTGTGATGTCTCAACTACAGGCATCATAGCTATGCTGACAAGGCAATTGTGTTTGGCTACAGCTTCTTTGTGTTTTTGGTAAAGCAATGATAGATCCAGGTCAGTGAGTGCATCTCCCATGATAATGCAGCATGTTTGTCCAGCTAAAAAATCTTTGCAACGTCTAATGCCGCCAGCAACTCCTGATAGTTTTTCTTCATAACGAAACTCAATATCGATATTCTCTTTGTTCTTGATATCTTTGAAATGT
>JAJTHA010000215.1 GCA_021299565.1 Candidatus Caenarcanales bacterium | reverse complement strand
TCTATTCTTGACCAAGTTTTGAAAGAATTACCCAAGGAAGTTCTGGATATTTTTTCAAGGGATTATTTTGGGCGTTCTTCTCAGCATAAGATTGAGCAAATTAAATATTTAATTCCAAAAGTAGCTGAGTCAATAGTTATTGTAGATGATACCAAAGATTTTTTACAAAATCGTGTTGCAAATCTTGATAAGGGTAACTTGACTCAAAAAGTTAGCGAATTGAGGAAAGCTAGTTTGGAAAGCTCTCGGGACAAATTACTAGGTCTCAGTGAAGTAGATTATATAATCATTCATGGACAAGAAGAGTTTGAGCGAGAATTTTTGTTTGAGGGACGCAATAATTTTACTGCTAGGGCGTATGCTGAGTTTGAGCAGTCGAACTATACTTTAACTCAACTCTGGCATATGTGGAATCAGGTTTTTGCGGCTGAGTTTGATGCAAAAGCTATTGGTCAAGAAAAATTGGATTTTTTACTTTCTACTTTTACTACCAAGACATTTTCCAGAGATCAAAAGATAGTTGAAGCCATCGGGTATCCAAAACTTAATAGCTGGCAAGATATAGTAAAAGTCAAAGAACAAATTTCTCAAGAAAGCAATATTGGATTGTTGTTTAAATTGAGAGATACTCTCCTGAACCCTATACTAGTAAATCATTTGCAGAGAGTTATTGACAAGAATGTCTCTAATGATTTATTAAATAAGCTTGAGGATACAGCAGAGATAGCTGCGATTAATAGTCTTGATCCAAGTTTACTCAGAGATAATCCAAAACTAAAGAAAATTTTATTAGTTTATAACACCAAGTCTCCCTTTCGCGATGCTTTAATAAAGCCTTTTATCGATGCTCAAAATTCTCAAACGCTTAAGCTTGCTTTATCTTCTTTAAGTACAGAGCCTAGCCAAATAGATATCAATAACGATAAAACTGGACTTCAAGCATTAGAGTCTGAAACTATTTTGGATGTTTTGTCTCAGTTCCGTGAAACAGACAAAGCCGAAGTGCTTTTGTATTTTTTGGGTAAGCGAAGTTTTGATACTAGATTATTGACGCCTGATCAAGAAATAACTTCCATTAATGACTTTACAAATCCTGATATCTTCTCTCAAGCAACTGTCGATAGTCAAGATAATTTACAGGCGCAAAACGTTCTTAGGCGAAGGCATTTTCCAAAAGAGCTTTTTTGTATGCCAGATGCTTTAGTTCGTTTATTAAAAATGGTCGGGATGGATGCTCAAACAATGCAAGATACTATGGACTCAGTTTCAAGTGATAGAGAACAAATTGAAGCATTAGATGAGATTCTAAATGGGTCAAATGGAATTTTAAGCAAAGAAAAAGTCAAAAATTATTTTTTCAAAAATGCAGCAAGTACTATTGTTAATAGCGCTAAGATTCAGTTCTCATCATCAATAAACAAAGAAACACTCGCTAGATTTTTAGAGTTTGCCTTATCAAACTGCCCTAGAGAAAAACTCGCTGTTCTATTTAAAAATATGTGGGCATTAACCAAAACCCAAAACCTTACTATAGAAAAATTAACTGCTGAATTATTGCAATCCCTAGGTCCTGCTTTTATCAAATTTGGACAAAAGCTAGCAACCATGGATCTCCCAGAAAGTTTTAAAGAAGAACTCAGAAAGCTCTCTAGCCAAAATACTATTGCTGACACTAGTTTCTTTTATCATCATTTAAATTCTGCTTTGAAAGCCGCTAACAGATTTGATCCAAATCATTCAGGCAAAAAAATTGGTGAAGGTTCTATGGCGGCAACCTATCAAGCACAGCTTGCGGCTAGTAATCCGCTGGACATGAGCTCTGATCAAAGTCATTTACAAAGGGCAGTTAAGATCATTCATCCATTTATCCGCGATGATATAGAAATGGATATAGAGTTTATCCGTAAACTTATAACTTTTATTAATGACAACTCAAGTGATTTTGGAGGACTGAAAATCCCGGCAAATACAGCAGATGTTATCAAAGCAAGACTTATGGTGCAATCCGATCCACAAGAAGAAATTCTAAGAGCTACATTGCTTAAAAGCAATCTTAGTAAGAGTTTGCTTGATGTGAGTTTTGAAGCAATTGAAATTGACCGCGAGAATTCAGCTGGCTTGGTTATTGCAAGTAAATTTAAACCTGGTCTCGAGTTGGATAAAATCACAGATCCTGAGATTTCTAAACAAAGCAGAAATGCAGTAGGTCTTGAGATACTTAGACAAATACTTCAGGGTGATGCTTATCAATCTGATCCTAATTTAGGTAATTTTGGATATATTGCTGATAAAAAGAAGCCCAAAGTATTTTGGTATGATTCTGGTTCGGTGGAGAAGATAGAGAAAGAGGATCAAAAAACTTTACTTAAATTGATTAAAGCTATTGCAACAAAAAAACAAGATGACATATCAACGCTTCTATTATCATTGCTTAAAAATTCACCAGAAGCTTTTAAGTCGTCAATTCAATCGTGGATAAAGACCATTAAACCTAATGAGAAAGATGCTTTTGCAAATATCAAAAATATCTTTGAATCTTTTGTGGATTTGGTTGCCAGAAATAATCTAGAGCTTGAGGATAAGTGGGTCTCACTAGCGGATACCTTAGGTTATTTGCGCCCCTTAATGGAAGGTATAGAGCCCAAATTGGTGACCGGTCTTGTTAAAGACTCTCTCAAGCGAGCTGACTTGTTAACTACCGCAGAAAAAATTGCAATTTATTTCAACGGGGTCGGGTCTTAAATTAGCCTAAAATTTATAATTTCTTCACTAGTCTAAAACGCCAAATACTTCACCAGAACAGTGATTGCTTTATCTTCAGACTTCTTCTCCAATTTAAGTTTCTGACTTCTCAAAAAATCCAAACTCTGTAAATTAAAATCGATGTTAGTAGATTTTTTGTTTTTATTTACTTTAGTAGAATTAAAATCAATATTGCCTTTTTCATCCAATTCAAAATCAAAACTAGCTAATTGATCAACTTTATATTTTTTGTTTTTGGCAGTTAATATTGCTTGATGATCTTCTAGATATTTCAAAAAACTATCCTCAAGATTCTCAACTTGTCTTGGTCTTATTTTGCAGTTTTTGAATTTGAATACAGTTGCTGGGTAATAAGCATAGGCAGAACCAGCTATCAAAACTGTGGTTATCCCGGATAATATTAGCCTTTTCATTAATATTAGCCATCATAACACTATAATATTGAGTGTGAAAGCACGATCTCTAAATCTATTAGATCTGGCAATACACAAAATTGATCTTTTGTGGGGCAAATATTATTACGCACAATTTGAAAAATCTCATATTATTGACTTAATTACTTTTAGATATAGTGCTTTTAATAATCAAATTGTGGAGATACTTGCTGTTCAAAGTCATAATCAAGCTTTGATGCAAATTTTCACTAAAGAATATAGCACTAAGCATAAAACAAAATATTTCCTAAGAGAATTAAATGAAATTACTGAAGCCAATGATATCGCATTTATGAATAGTTGTGGCTTTAGAAGAATTAATCGCCGTTATTTTTTTGAATTTGATACAAGTCAATCAACAGAAAAACCTGATTTCAAAAAACAATTTGCTTATCTCTGTAGAGCTTATGACAAAGACGATCTTGAAAGCCTTATAGAGATTGATGAGCATTGCATTAGTCTTGAGCATAGAGAATTTTTGGTTAGAAACGAATTATTTTTTGAATCTAATTTTGATAAAATTTATGTCATTTGCTCAAGCTCAGATACCAATCAAATTGCAGCCTTCATCTATAAAGAAGAACTAGAAATTTCTGTGGTTAATATTATTGCACCAATCAGATTTAGTGATGAATTAGAAAATCTTCTTTTGGCTTTCGCTGAATATTTTATAGATTTTGAAAAATCGGATACCAAATTTATTTTTGCTATTGATTCCAATCACAAAAAACTTGTCGATATTCTCAAGATCAAGTACCCATTGCTTAAAACTACTCAGCTTTTGGCTTTGGAGGGAAATACCCGAGAGCGTAGTCAAAATCCAGCTTTTAATTTGAATTTAGCTGTTAATCCAAGCCCGACTAGTTAATTAATTCTAAGTGGCATTTTTTCAAAATGTCCATAAGGCAAGTCTTTAACTAGTTTGAAACCTTTTTCTTTGCTAAATGTTTCGAGTAGCGAATAGTTATAAACAGCTTCATTGCCTTTGCCTAGCCATAGCTCTTCAATCAAATCTAATAGCCCCGCGTGATAAATCTGATAAAACATTCTTTCTATTTTGTAAGCAGGTTCTTTTATCTCTTCTAGAAACAAAATCTCCCCCTCGTCAAATTTTTTCAAATATTTGCTACCAATCAAGCTTGCAATTAAACTTAAATTCCCGCCTCTAAATTTATGATTTGAGCTTCTCGGATAATTTGCTGGATCACTTAGTAAAGTTTTGAAAGCCTCTAATTCATTGGGCTTGAGGCTGCTGGTTTCAAATAGCATGGGCGCATGAAACATTAGAGCAAAGCTTTGGCATTGACTTTCAATGGCGCAAAATAAAGTAGTGATATCGCTATAACCAATAATAGTTTTTGGATTTTTGCTCAAAAAATCATAATCTAATTTATCAATTAGCTGTATACTTCCATAGCCACCTCTAAGTGCAAGTAGAATATCAGCTTGTCCCCAGGTTTCATATAGTCCCTCAATTCTTTGCTCAATAGTGCCCGCCATCAAGCTTTCAGAATTATTCTCAAATATTGGAGTGGAATAAAAACAATTTTTGGCAAGAATTATTTCGTGTCCCCAGGACTGAATAATTTTAATCCCTTCATCAATTTTGATTTTGTCTTCTTCTTTGAGAGCAGATGCTGTCGCGAATATGCCTATCTTTGCCATTGTTATACTACTATCCTAGTGCCAGAGCCTCTATTGGTGAATGTTTCAAGCAAGAGACAATGTTCTTCTAAACCATTTAAAATTATCGCTTCTTTAACACCTCTATTGATTGAGTCTATGCAGCATTCTAATTTAGGTATCATGCCACCTTGAGCAATTTTTTTATTTATTAGTTCTTGAGCTTCTTTACTGTTAAGCTCCGGGATCAAAGAATTTTTGTCATTGATGTCATTCATAACACCTGGAGTATCTGTCATTAACAGCATTTTGTGAGCTCCCATTGCAATTGCAATTTCTGCGCTCATAGTATCTGCGTTGATATTGTAAACATTGCCGTTTACATCAGGTGCTATTGAACTTATGACTGGTATTAATCCCAAATCCAAAATTTGATACACCAGTTTGAGATTGGTTGTTGTGATTTGCCCAACCATATCATCAGGATCTACAGCTGAGTGTCTTTCAGCAACTACTATACGTCCGTCTCTGCCACTCACTCCAATTGCCCTTGCTCCCGCGCAATTGATCATGGTCACTAATTTGCGTTGCACCTTGCCATGAAGCACCATTTCAACTACTTCCATGGTTTTAGCGTCAGTCACTCTTAATCCGTTTTTGAATTTGATTTCAATATTGAGTTTTGTTAGCCAGTCGTTTATCTCTGGTCCGCCCCCGTGCACCAGAATTACTTTGATTCCGACACTGTTTAATAAAACCAAATCATTGATAGTTGATTTTGCTGTTGCATCATCTTTTAAAGCAGAACCGCCGTATTTAACTACGAAAATTTTGCCAGAATATTTTTGAATATATGGAAGAGCTTCAGCGAGGTTTGCAACTTTTTGTATATCTTCGTGCATAAATTAATTATAGATCAAGTAGCCATTTGATTAGATTTCTTTGTTTGATAGTACTCGAGAATCCTGCATCTTTTATTTCTATATCTTTTTCCTCTGCTTTTTCAAGGACCATTAAATAGTTAGAAGATTGACCCGTAAAATAGCTAGAACTTACTAGTGATGAGATTTCACGTTCAATATTTTTCTCATGGATTTTTTGACTAATTTGATATTTGTTCAAACAATACCCCGATTTGTTCAGTTCAATGAAGTCAATCTCTTGCTCGTTATATCCATAATAAAATTTTGACAGAGCGTTATCTCTGAGTAGTTTTAGATATACAACATTTTCAAGTCTTTTGGAGAAATTATTATCAAGGTCAGTATATAAATAGGCAAGTCCTACATCGCCGGCGTAATATTTCCGATCGTTGGCGAAGATTTTTCGTGATTTCCAGTCGAATTTTCTTGTTTCTATGATTGCAAAAGTTTTTTCTAAATACGAAGCATATTTGATAATCGTATCTACTTTGACATCAAAGCCAAGATTCTTACAATGCGTTTCGATTCTTGAAAAAGATATAGGATTGCCTATGTTAATTAAAATGAAGCTTAAGATTTTTTCTATTAAGCTATGATTGCGAACTTTGAATCTTTTAACAATATCATCTAGTACAACCTTGCTGATGATTCCCTCTAGATATGATTTTTTCGCGCTGTCCGTATTTATTGCAAATATTTCTGGTAAACCTCCATAACGCAAATAATCACAGAAGAGTTCATGGATTTTTTTCTCTTCTTTATAAAATTCTTTTGTGTTTTTCGGCAATATGTTTTTTAATTGTAATAGCTCTTTAAATGAGAAGCTTTGTACATTAAATTCAATGAATCTCCCAGCTAGATTAGATCCTAGTTCAGCGGAAAGTAGTTCAGAATTTGAGCCTGTAAGAATAATTTGAACATTATCCTTGAATTCATAAATTGTTCTAATTAGTTTGCTCCAATTTTTTACTAGTTGTATTTCATCAAGAATGATTAGTAAATCTTCGTTTAAATTTTGTTCAAAGAAGTAATCACAGATAAGCTTAAGTTCTTTTGCATTACCAAAGATTTCCAATTCGATATCTTCAAAGTTCAGGTATAAAATATTTTTTAGTTTATAAATTTTGTCTTTGACTGTTTTGTTAGCAACATGTTTAACTATCGTTGATTTACCAGCTCTTCTAAAACCGGTGATAATTTTGATAGGTTTTGACCTGATTTCTTGATAAACAACATGAGTGTACTCTCGCTCTAATCCGACTATTTGTGAAATAAGTGACTGTCCATTTTTTATTAAATCATCAAACATTTGTTTCATCATTCACCCCTTTATGAAGTGGTGAATATATTATACCCCAATAAGAAAGGATGAATATATAGTGTCACTCTATAGGGGGATAAAATAAAAAGACCCCTCTGTGAAGGGGTCTTTTTATCATTGGTATATAAGGCTTTTTACGCAAGTAACGCTTTTAGCTCGCCATTATTGTGCATTTCCATCACAATGTCGCAACCGCCAACAAACTCTTGATTGATGTAAAGCTGCGGGAAAGTAGCCCATTCTGAATATATTTTTAGACCAGATCTTAAGTCTGGATTAGCCAAAATATCATAGTCTGCAAACTCTACATTATGAAAATTCAAAACTTTAACCACAGTGTCTGAAAATCCACATTGTGGAAAGTTTTTGTTGCCCTTCATAAATAAAACAACTTTATCTGTTTTGATTATGCTGTCTATTCTATCCTTTGTTTCTTGATTTAGTGTTTCCATTTTATTTCTCCTCCGTATTTTTAGCCTTCACCACCAGCGCATGAATTGTTTCATCCGCAAGTAAATCCTTCAAAACCTTTTGCACAAGCTGTTCACGCTTCACTCTGTTTAAGCCATCAAAATCACCAGCAGTGATATTCACCTGCCAATGATTTCCGCCCTTAAGATCTATTGCTTCAACTTCTTTGACATCCGTCAATTGTCTTTTTAATAAATCCTCTATATCGTGTGCTCTTAATGCCATTTATTTTTCTCCTATCTAAACATCTTTATGGTTTTTTCTAATGCAGAAATAAATTTTGCAATATCATTCTCATTATTATAAACCCCAATAGACAAACGCGAACAAGCACTAATCCCAAAGCGTTTCATCAAAGGCTGCGCGCAATGATGCCCAGTTCTAATTGCGACTTTATGTTGATTCAGCATGGTCCCAATATCAAAGGCTTCAATATCATCAAAAACAAAAGAAACAATGCCAATTTTATTTCTTGATTGACCGATGATTTTTATTTTTTCAAATTTATTGAGTTCCTGATTAGCCATCTCTAGTAGTTTTTGCTCATGCTCGTAAATTTTATCAAAGCCAATCTTAGATATATATTTAATCGCAGCTCCAAATCCAATCGTTTCTACAATTGCTGGAGTGCCTGCCTCAAATTTGTTTGGCAAATTTGTGTAAGTTGTTTTTTCAAAACTTACAGTTTCTATCATGTCCCCACCACCATGATAAGGCGGCAATTCATTTAACAATTCTTCTTTAGCAAAAACAGCACCAATGCCAGTTGGTCCATAAATTTTATGAGCAGAAAAAACCATGAAATCTACATCTAGTTTTTGTACATCAAGAGCCTTGTGAGCGATTGCCTGACAGGCGTCCAAGACCACAATAACGCCATTAGCATGAGCTAATTTGCTTATTTCTTCGATAGGATTTACCGTTCCAAGCACATTACTAGTATGAGTGATAGCCAAAACTTTAAGTTCTTTATCATTCAGGATTTTCTTAAGAGCGTCTAGATCCAGCTCTCCATTGTCAAGAATGGGAATGATTACTATTTCAATATCATCATGCAAAGATGCTTGCATCTGCCAAGGGACAATGTTTGCATGATGCTCCATTTCACTAATAGCAATTTTGATTTTGCCATTTGTTTTTAGTTTAGAGCTTCTTCCGTTTGTGGCATCAACACCAGCTTTGCCTTTGAGGGCTTGGCAAAGAGTATAGGCAATCATATTAAGTCCTTCAGTTGCCCCTCTAGTGAAAATTACCTCGCAAGAAGATTTTGCATTGATAAATTTCTGGATAGAACTTCTGGCATTATCAAATTCCTGTGTCGCTTTAACCGCAAGATCATAAACTCCTCTTCTTACAGTTGAGTTTTGTTCAAGCATAAACTTTGACATGCTATCAACGACAGCGATCGGCTTTTGGCAGGTTGCCGCGCTATCAAGATAGTCGATAGTATCATTTGATATTAAAGGAAAATCCTCTCTAACTAAATTCATGCTCATGTGTTGTATCTAGATGTTTTGAATTTGCTATTTTCAGCAAGCGTTTTAAATGCCTGGTTTGAAGTTGCCCCTAATTTCGCAAAAGCCAAATTAGAAGCGTAATTTCTTGCAGAGTTTAATCCAATGCGATTAATTATTTCTTGACAAAAGCTATATGTGAGTATGATTCTCGCTTCCTCTTGAGATAGCCCACGGCTTATTAGATAAAACAATTCTTCCTGATTCAATCTTCCGATAGTAGAACCGTGAGAGCATTTGACGTCATGATTGAGTATATTTAGTTGAGGTCTTGAGTCTATATGAGCATTTGGTGAAAGCAACAAATTTTTGTTTAGCTGCGCCGCATTGCTGTGATGGGCATTTTGGGCAACTTCAATGAGACCGTTGAACTCTGCTATTCCGTTGTCTAAAATCAAGCCTTTGAAAACCTGGCTTGAGCTTGAATTCGGCACATTGTGATTTACTGTAACCTGATGATGAGAGCTTCTCGTCTCATTAACAACATACAAACCATTTATAGAAGCATTAGCCCCTTCGCCATTAATATCAACCTTGATTTGATCACGAGATGATTTAGCTCCAAAACTAAAACTATTAAATTCAAAGTTACTATTTTGTTTGAGCTTGCAGTTGTAGTGATACAACCTGGTTGAGTCATTTGAGTCGTTTTGAATTTTATCAAGTTTCAGATGCGCGGATTCCTCTAGAATGCAATCAACTACAGCGTTTGTGTAGTATCTGCTGTTTGCAATACCGACATAACTAACTACTATCTCGATTTTAGAGTTTTTGCCTGCAATGATTAACGATCTGATTTGATTGAAACTCTCTTTATTTGAAATATGCAAAATCTGTAGAGGTTTTTGGCTCTGATAATTATCAGCGATTTTTACCATGAAGCCTTTATCAAATAATGCAGTGTTAACGATTTCAAAGTAGTTCTGATCTTTATTGAAATCAAAATTTTCTTTAATTACGGATTGCAAATCGGAATTAATCTCCTCTTTGGAATTGAAATTTAGAATAGTAACTGCGTCTGGCTGGCTTTTAAATTTAGAAAATTCTTGTTCGAATTCACCATTAACAGTG